>JAFUZZ010000074.1 GCA_017476325.1 bacterium
ACCTAACGCCCCCCCCCCCTGCTCGGGTCAATAAATTTTTCATAAAATACCTCCTGTTTTATTAACTACATTCTCATTATATACTATGTCTCTAAAACTTCAAGTCCTTAATTTAATAAATTTACAAAAAATATTATTTTATGTAATAATAACAAAAGAGAGGGTTAAAAAATGATAAAAGTTATTTTTATGGCAACACCGCAGATTGCGGTTAAATCTTTAAACTACTTGAACAAATCTTCCGATTTTGAAGTTTTGGCAGTGGTTACACAAACGGACAAACCATCCGGACGCGGAAACAAAATTAAATTTTCTCCGATTAAAGAATATGCTCTTGAAAATAATATAAAAGTTTTTCAACCCGTATCAATCAGAAAAGAACCCGAAATGCTTGAAGCTTTAAAATCCCTTGAGCCTGATTATTTCGTAACATTTGCGTTCGGACAAATTCTGTCACAGGAAGTTTTAGACATTCCCAAAATCGCAACAATAAACCTACACGCCTCTCTGCTGCCTAAATACAGGGGTGCAAATCCTATTCAGCGTGCTTTGATTAACGGAGACAAAGAAACAGGCATCTGTACAATGATTACGGACGTAGGACTTGACAGCGGAGATGTATGTCTTAGTCATAAAATTCCTGTTTCGGATGATATGAATTTTGAAGATTTGCACGACTCGATTTCCGACCTCGCGCCGGAACTTATCGCAAAAACTCTAATCGGACTTGCAAATAAAACAATAAACCCGCAAAAACAGGACGAAACTCTTGTGACTGTTGCAAAAAAACTTCAAGCCGATGAAGAAAAAATTAATCTCGCTAAATCCGCAGCAGAAATTCATAACCTCGTCAGGGGAATTTATAAATCACCGTCCGCATATTTAATTTTTAACGGTAAAAAAATTAAAATTCTAAAAACAAAGATCGCAGAACCTGATAAAGTTTACAATCAGGTTGGTGAAATTCTTAAAATCTCTAAAGACGGCATTGAAGTTTCAACAGGCAAAGGCTCTTTAACCGTCATTACGATTAAACCTGAAGGAAAAGGAGAAATGGCTGCATCAGCCTGGGTTAACGGAGCAAAAGTAAAAGTCGGAGATTTTATTCTATGATTACAAAAGGTATACGCGGAGCAATAACGGTTGAAGAAAATTCGGTTGACGCCATCAGAACGGCAACTCTTGAACTTTTGTCGGAACTTGTTAAGCAGAATAGAATTAATAAAGAAAATATTTCGCACGCAATATTTACCGTTACAAAAGACTTGGATAAAGTTTTTCCCGCTCGTTTTGCAAGACTTGATTTCGACTGGGATAATGTTGCTATGATGTGTTTTAACGAGGCGGATATTGACGGAGCCATCGAAAAATGCCTGAGGATTTTGATTGTTATAAATTGTGAGAAAAATTTTGTTCCTAAATTTGTTTATCTTAAAGGTGCTAAGAACCTGCGGGTAAAATGATAAAACGGTAAACAAAGACAAAAAAGTATAAGGGTGACCGCTTTTTAACCGTTAAAAACCGCTGTGTCACCCTTTTTACTTGTTATTTTATTGTTTTTTTAGTTTTAGTTTTGTTTGGCAATGCCGATTGTTGACCGTTAGAACCCGTCGGAGGCTGTTGTCCGTTAGAAAAATTTGGCGGCGGCAACGGGTTTCCGTTGGAATCTTTTGGAGGTTCAGGAGGTTGTCCCTGTGTATTATTGCCTGATTTGTCAAAATTTGGCGGAACTCTGTCTCCACCCGGCTTCTTATCCGGTTTTTTGTCCGGTCTGAACTGTCCGTTTTGACCTGATACGTCTCCGCTTTGTCCGCCGTTAAAACCCGGCATGCCTCCGCTTTGTTCAAACTGCGGCGGTTGCTGCGGACGGTTTGTTTGGGTAAATTTTGTTGTGGCAAACGCTGTTATCGCAGATGCTAAAACTGCTACTGATGCACACAACACAACTGTTTTTTTGTTCATATAACCTCCTTTTTTTATACATAGATTATAATGGTTTTCTCAAAGAAGTCAAATTTTAAATATGAACCGTAACCCCATAATCCTGTATTAACAACTATTTTAACCCTGACCTTTTATTAAAAGTAAAGTTTTGTAACAAATTTGACACCCCATGTATCCAAAACAGGAAGGTTGGCATATCATGCTCATGACAACTATCCTCAAATCTCCTCCCAAGATTTTAAGGATTTAGCCGCCCGAGGGTGGCTTTTTTTTTGTAGGTATCTTCTTTAACCTATAGTTCTCTGCCGAGGGTGGCTTTTTTTGTAGGTATCTTCTTTAACCTATAGTTCTCTGTCCTGAGTGGCTTTTTTAAAATATTTACGCCCTCCAATCCTAGCATTTCGGAACTGTTATTTCAAAATCAGTTGAGTCTGAGTCGGATTTAACGAGTTGCAAGTCACTGTTCATTGTTTCAAGAGTTTGTTTACAAATTCCCAGACCTAACCCGTTTCCGGTTCTTTTCGTTGTAAAACCCTCTTCAAAAATCTGTTCTTGCAGCTTTTTACTTATCGGTTTACCGGTGTTAGAAATTCTTATTTTTATATTATTATTATACTCGTTTGTTGAAATTAAAACTTCGCCGGTTTCTTCAATGCTTTCAATAGCATTTTTCACAATGTTTATCAAAACTGATAAAATCTTGTTCTCGTCCGCATATATATTAACATTTAATTTATTACAATTTGTCAATTCGATTTTTTTATCTTGAGCATATATTTTGGACATTTCCAAAGCGGAGTCCAAAATTTTGTTCAAGTCACATTTTTCTATTTGGTTATCTTTCATTGAACGAAAATCCAACAAGAGATTATCTGTCATTTTCAATGCTCTATCAATGCACATCATTGCATTTTTAAACGATGCTTCCGTTTTTTGGTCTTGAAATTTAACTTTGTCAATTTGCTTTTCCATAATCTCGGAATAGAGGTTACAAATTGCCAACAGATTTTTCATTTCGTGAGCAAGGTATGAAGATTTTGTTATTAAAAATTGCGAATTATCATTTTCCATTTTGAGAAATCCTGACTATGCAACCAATGAATGAGATTTATTTTTAGTTTTAAAACCATTGTTAATTGCATAAAGAACGGCTTGAGTTCTGTCATTAACTTGCAATTTTTGGAAAATATTGTTTACATGGGTTTTAACGGTTGTTTCGGAAATATACAATTTACCCGCAACGCCTTTGTATGTAACGCCTTGAGTCAACAAATCCAAAACATCTTCTTCTCTTGGTGTCAACTGTTTCAAGAAATTTTCTTCAGGTATTTTAACCGGTTCTTCAGTTTCAACGTGAGTTTGGAAATACTCAAAGAAACGTGTTGTAAGCACAGGAGGAAGATAAACTTTACCTGCAGCAACTTCCTCAATAGCATAAATAAGTTGAGCGGAAGCCATTGTTTTCAAGACATAACCTTTTGCGCCGAGTTTCATTGCTCTAAATATTAAATCGGCATCATCGTATCCGCTCAAACCAATGATATTTGAATTTATTTGCATTTTCTTTGCTTCTTGAATTGCTTGTAATCCATCGGTATTTGGCATGCTCATATCCATAAGAATTACATCGGGATTGTATTTTTTTGCCAACGTCAGACCAATACTTACACTGGATGAAATTCCGACAACATCTAAACCTTCCATGTCCAAAATTTCTTTAATACCGTTTAAATGTGTTACGTTGTCATCAATTAATAAAACTTTAATTCTGTCTTGAATTGCTCTTCTCATTTGTTTACTCCTTAAAATCTTTCCTAATCTTTGATTGTATAATACCTTTTTTAGAGGATGTTCACATCAACAAGAGGATTTATATTTATATTGTTTGGAGTAAACATTCTTATCTAAATCCTTTGGTCTATATACAGATGATGATGACTATAAATCTAAAACAAAAAGAACCTGTCATCCCGAATTTATTTCACAACTGTCTATGATAATTTTATCAGTCCAAAACTGTAATGTCGAATTTGTTATATATGTAACAATAAGTTAATATTTGTAAAAAATTAAGTGTACAAATGGCAATTTTTGTTGTGTATGGTTTTTTACATGAATATAATTGTTTTATAATCATGGAAGAATAAGGATTAGGTTAGTAAATGAAAATTCAAAGCGTACATAGTTACGAAACCCCAAACAAAACCCCGCAAAAACAATCATTCGGTAATGCAGCAGTTTCAACCGCATTAAATTTCTTGGGTACAAATCAGGCTGTAGGTGCAACATTTGTTGATGCCGCATTTATGTGTACTCCTCGTACGGTTGTTGACTTTACAAGAAGTCCGCAAGCAGGTCTTGAAACAGCACGAAGAGAATATACAAGTTCCGTTAACGATGCTATGCTTGGCATGTATGGTACAGGTGCCGCTGCTCTTTTGTCTGCCGGTATTAATAAAAAATACGATGCTAAATTAGGTAAGTTGTTTATTGATAATGATAAACTCGACATCCTTGCCGATATGAAAGCAAAAGCAGGCGATTTGAAGAATACTGATAATCTCAAATCGTATTTAAACGATATCGTTGATTCAACAACAGCTTTTAACCCTAATGCTAAGGGCAAAAAATTTGCTGCTCCCGGTTGGATTAATATTAATAAATCTACAAAAACAGAAATTGTTGAAAAATTGGCTGAGGAAATCAATGCTCCTGCTGATGCTAAAAGACTCAAAAAAGTTAAAGGTCAGTTGAAAGCTATCTTGGTCGGTGATACAGGCGTTGAGTCTGATTTCAAAATGACAAGAAAAGTTTTGGATGCTAAAGGTAAAGAAATTGTTAAATCTTCAACAACTTCCGTTGATGATTATATTGATAACATTATCAAAATGACAAAAACTTTCCAAAATGATAAAGTTGCATCAACTTTCAAACAAGGTCAAAGCGTTATGGAAAACGCATTTGTTAAAGGAATTAAAGGTTTGAATGCCAAAACAACCGTTGCGGGCATTGCCGCTTGTGCTACCGTTGGAGCTTTGGTTCAACCGTTCAATATTTGGTTGACTAAAAAGCAAACAGGTCAATCAGGATTTGTCGGCGGCGGCGAAGAAAATAAAACTCTTAAATTTAAAGCTTTGAAAGCAGGCATTGCCGGTGTTGGTATGCTCGGTGCTATTCGTTCAATCGGTAAGTTTAGTGAAGTGTTCTCTAAAATTCAATTTAGAGGTCCGTTGCCGACTATTGAACAGTTCAAACTTGTTTACGGTATAACAATCGCGTCAAGGTTCTTGTCATCAAGAAACGAAAACGAACTTAGAGAATCTGCTATCAAGGATACTTTGGGATTTGCTAACTGGCTAATCTTGGGCGGTTTTGTTTCTAAACTTACTGCTCTTGGTATCGAAAAAATCTCTAAAGCAAAAGGTAATCCGATGACTTTGTTGAAATATAATAAAACAGAAGCAAAAGGAATGCCAAAATGGTTAGCAGGTCAGGTTCTTTCAAGAGAAGAAGTTTTGAGATCAGCACTTAAAAAAGCAGGTGTTAACACTGTTAAAGACGGAAAAGCAATGGGACTTGGCGAAATGATGAAACTTGCAAAAGAACATGCTCCTAAGGCTCTCAAGTCTGCTAAATGGTTAAACCTCGTTCAAGTTGCAGGCTACATCTACTCCGGTTTGGCTCTTGGTATTGCTGTTCCTAAACTTAACATCGCAATCACTAATGCAATCAATGCTAAGCATGCTAAACAAGAACAAGAAAAGGTTGCATAGTTAAATTTTAAAAATGTAATTAAAGTCAGGATTAATATTATTAATCCTGATTTTTTCCTATAAGTATTTTGTCAAAACGTGTTTCAAGTTTATAGTTTTTGTTGATAAAATCAACTATTTTGGGGGTTAAATATCTTCCATCAATGATAACGACATAGTTTGGCGGGTTTTGATTAAGACGATTAAGAATATAATCTTCTCCGAGTGCTTCGATGTGAATATTTATCAAATGATACAGCATTAAATCCGTAGGGCGGTCTGTCAAAAAATTAAGCATAACACCCTCTTGCATTACAAGGACGGTTGAGTCTTTTGGTGTGTTTGTTTTTATATAGTCAATAACCTCACCAAACGGTTTTGCTATATTTGAATCAGCATACATAATACCTTTTGGTGTTTCTATTTTATGGGTTTTTATTTCCAAAGAGTTTCCGTAGCTTTGCAAGTATCCGCATATAACGGATACGCTAACCAAAAATACGGTAAAAAACAAATGTAGGTTTATTTTCGATGAAATGTTTTTAAGGTAGTTTTTTATAAAAATAATGTTTAACATTATAAATATCGGTATCGAGTAATATCCGTAATTATTTTTTGAAATCAAAAAATTTATTTTTATAACGCTGAGTAAAAAAATGATAATTGTTAAAAGAAATATAAAATCTTGTTTATTAAAATTTTTGGACAATCTATATATAAGATACAATATGATAATAAAAATCGGAAGACTAAGCCAAGCAAAGATTAAAACATCCGTTTGGGAGTAAAACCACCAGTATGAAAAAATGCTGATGCTTGACAAAATTGAGAAAAAGATTTTATTTATAGCTTTTGTTTTTAGCATGTATAAAAATAAAATCCAAAACGGTAAAAATTTTAAATTAAAAGTAATAATGCTGTTTAAAAATGAAAAAGAATTTACGGAAGCAAAATCCTTGTAACTTTGTGTTGCGAAAAATCTTTTGCCAAACTCAATGTAGGTTATTACATCTTGAAAGTTTAACCCTTGATAAAATAAATATCCGTAACTTAGTATCAGTAATATACTAAAACTAAAGATTGCCCCTAAAATTTTTGTTATATTCAATTTCGGTTTGAGAAAAATTAATGCCAAAATGTATATAAAAATAGTCAAAGAAAACTCAAATTTGTTGGCTAATGAAAATCCGAGTGCAAATAAAGATATCGGCAAATATTTGTAATCATAATCCTTTAGATATTTCAAAAAACAGGCAAGTGAAACCAAAAATCCGCTAAATGCATATACATAAGCATAAGCGTACGGGAAGATAAATTCTATTCCGTTGGAAACCGAGCCAAAAACACAATAAAAAATTGTGAAAAACCCTATTAAAAAAGCAAAATATCTGTCCAAAAAATATCTTGCAATATAGTACAATGCCGATATTATAACGATTGTATTTAATAAACCCGCAAAATATAAAACTCGAAGATTTTCGCCAAAAATTTTGTACAAAACCCCATTGATTTGATACGACAATGGCGGGTAAAGATTAAATATATCTCTGTACATTACGTAATGTTTATCAAAAGCAACCGTTGGCAAAAATGCTTCTCTGCCGTTGTCCGTAATCAGGTTCCCAAAGTGAGCGTACGTCATTATAAATCCCGCAATCAGAAAGAATATCAATATTGCAAGATTTATAAAATCTCTGTTTTTAAGGAGTTTTATCATAATTAAATATTAAATAAAACTCCCGTTAAGGTCAATGCCCCATGATGGGGTCACTCTCCCATAAATAACTTTGTACATTATCTGTTTGCATCTGTTAATTTTGAAGATACTTCGGCAATAATTCTTGAAATGTCCGCTCCGCCGATTAAAACTTCTTGGATTAAATGAGATTTGATAAATGCTGTTTCGTAATATTCCATGTCCGTTACGTTAATGATGTCAAATTGAATGAAATCTGAACCGACGTAACTTAGTTTTCCATACTCCTCAGAATTTGTCCATCGGATAAAAGCGTAATTTCCCTCAAATTTTTTTAGTTGTGTAATTAAATTCATTTCCTCGTTTTCCCCTATACCAATAAGATAATTATTTTTTTTATAAAGTCAAAAATTTTGAACATAAAAAATTTTTTTATAGTATCATTCATGTGTGTAGCAGGTTAAAGGAGTTTAAAAAATGGAGAATTTGAACAAGTACATCGAACATACCTTGTTAAAACAAGATGCGGACAAGGTTTCTTTGAAAAAGATTTTTGACGAAGCAAAAGAACATCAATTTTTAGGTGTTTGCGTAAACCCATGTAATGTTGCTTATGCTTATGAAAATCTTAAAGGTTCAGGCGTTAAAATTGTTACTGTTGTTGGTTTCCCTCTTGGGGCTTCTCGCGGTGAAGTTAAGGCTTACGAGGCAAAACTCGCAATCGAAGACGGTGCCGATGAAATTGATATGGTAATTAACGTTGGTTTGATGAAAGACAAAGATTACGATGCTGTTCAAAAAGATATTGAAACAGTTAAAGCGGCATGCGGTGATAAAAAATTGAAAGTTATTTTGGAAACAGATTTGTTGACTAAAGACGAAATCAAAAAAGCATGCGAACTTTGTGTTGCGGCAAAAGCAGATTTGGTAAAAACTTCAACAGGTTTTGTTAAAAACGGAATCGGTGCAACTGTGGAAGATGTTAAGTTGATGTATGAAACCGTAAAAGATTATGGTTTGGAAGTTAAAGCGTCAGCAGGTATCAGAGATAAACAAAAAGCACTTGATGTTATAAATGCCGGAGCAACAAGAGTAGGTACAAGTTCGGGTGTAGAAATTATTAAATAAGTCAGGATTTTTAAATGTCTGATGAAGATAAGCAGTTTGAGGCATCTCAGAGAAAATTAGAACAAGCAAGGAAAGAGGGTCAGGTTGTTAAGTCAAAAGACTTTTCAACCGCTATTTCCTTGCTCGTCGTTTTCATGGCAATTAACGGTCTTGCTCCGCATATTTGGAGCCAAATTTCAAGATTGTTTGTTTTATGCTATGAACAAATTCCAAACCAGAACCTTGATAATGTCGGCTTATTGTATATTATTTCAATTACGTTAATGACGGTTGTTTTAATTATTGGTCCGATTTTATTTGTGGCATGGTTCATTGCAATTTTAGCGGATTTTATTCAGGTTGGTCCGTTGGTAACGTTTTCTCCGCTTACTCCAAAACTCGATAAGTTAAATCCTACAAAATTTTTTAAAAACCTAATGAGTATAAAAACTCTTTTTGAATTGGGAAAAAATATCGTAAAAGTCGTGGTTTTAGGCTTTATAGGCTGGAGTGTATATTCTGAACATATTGAAAATATTTTGCAACTTGCGGCGATTGATAACAATTTTTCGGTAATGGTAGAGTTTGGTTCTTTGGTTATTGAATTTATCTTCAAGGCGGGAATTGCTTTCTTTATAATTGCATGCGCGGATTACGGCATGACAAAATGGAAATTTTTGCAAGACCAAAAAATGTCTTTTAAAGAAGTAAAAGATGAGTATAAAAACTCTGAAGGCGACCCGCATGTCAAGTCAGCCCTGCGCCAGCGGCGTATGCAAATGCTTCAAAAAGGTGCGATGGATGCTGTTCCGACAGCAGATTTTGTCGTAAGGAACCCAATCCACGTGGCATGCGCATTAAAATATGATCCCGATACGATGGAGTCTCCGACACTTTTGGCAAAGGGAACGGAGTTAATTGCAAAAAAAATAATACAAATAGCGGAGGAAAATAATGTTCCCGTGGTGGATAATGCTCCTGTAGCACGTGCGTTATACAGAATGGTTGACATAAACCGTCAAATACCGCCTGATTTGTACAAAGCGGTCGCAGAAATTTTAATGTTTGTTTACCGCTTGAAAAATAATCAAAATCAGAGTACAATAATAAACAAGATAAGAGAAAAAAATCAAGAACAGCAAAATCAAGATAAAAATCAATAATACGTATTATGCAAAAAGATAGAATAAGTCCATACATAGATATAATCCAAAAAGTTGCTAAAATAGAGCATCACCGTATTCCGTCGCACATGATAGAATATGAGGAACTCGTTAGTATCGGGATTATTGCTATTCAAGAATTGATTAAAAATAAAACTGACGAGCAATTAGAACGTTACAATTCGTCATACATTGGAACGGCTGTGCGTTGGGCAATTCGTAATGAGTTAAGAAATCGTTACAAATGGTACACTTTGAAACATAAAAAAGAGGACGATGAGGTCTCTGCGCTTGAGGGAGAAGAAGCTGAAGGTCTTGATGTATCTCCGGGAAAAGTTCGGGAGGCAATTTACGAGACAATTTTGTCCATAGACAGCTTGGCGATGGCAAACTCTGATGACGGTTCGCCGTTTGATTTTATTAAAGATACGCATGCCATGCCTGATGAAAAAGCAGAAATCGGTGAAATGGGAAGAATGATTAGAGAGGCTATCTCAACACTTCCTCAAAAGGACAGAACCATCGTCGAATATAGATTTTACAGAAACATGCAGGTTAAAGAGATTGCAACCGCGGTTGGGTTGTCGTCATCTCGTATCACAAGAATTGTCCAGTCCGCTTTGAATACAATCAGAGAATATTTGCAAAGCAAGGAACAGTTTGGATATTAGTATGAAATTAGTAAAGTATTTTTTAGTTTTGGTTGGTGTTTTTTCCGTCGTTAGCGTGTTTGCTGCGATGTCGGGAACAAATAGTTCGGCACCGCAATATCCGAGGATTTTATTACTTGGTAAAAATTTTGAATTGAAATATTCAACTTGTACTCCGAATACGCCCGTTTGTTTGAATGAGTATTACAGATTAAAAGAAAAAAATTTTGCTTGGACGGAGTTATTTACCTTGCATTCAATCAAAAACACGAATAATGTTGCGGGATATGCGACACTGCTATATAATTCGACAAAATATTCGGATTTGAAATTTAATTCAGACAAGAATGAGGCGATTGTAAGTTTTATGGTTGCATATAATGATGAGGTCTTGGGTGGAGATATTATCGAACAGAATATTTTTAGAATTATGCAAAATCCGCATGGTAAAGGTATAGTTGCCTTACAATATGCAATTAGACATTCAATCAACAATGCCGAAGAGGAAAAAAAGGCTTTGGAAAAGGCAAAAATAATACAAACAAAAGTTTCAAATGCATTGATGAACATGGAAGTTCCGACTTTATACGAAAAAAAATTGCAACGTTGGTAATTTAGGCATTAAGTGTTTTCACAAACTGGTAGATGACCTTTGTTAATTCTTCGTTTGTGTCAATAATTTTATATTTGAAATATATGCTTCATATTCCTGATTTGATTTGAATTTCAATAATTTATCTTTCAAAAAAAACGATTCCGTCACTTTCAATACTTTTAATCAGACCTTTGTGCGTAAAAACTTCAATCCTTTTTTCTTCTGCAACACATAATAGACTAAAGAGGTCTATTATTTAACTCACATTGCCCGAATTTTTCGAACGAAAAAGGATTGAGTAGAAAATAAAAAACGAGAATCGAAAAATCGAAAAAGGCTGTTTCTGTTGGTCCCCATCATGGGGTTGAAAATTTTTGAGACATGGTATATAATAAGAATGTTAATATAAAAAACGGAGGTTACTTATGAACAAATTATTCACCCGCGCAGGGGGGGGGGGCGTTAGGTCTCAATACTAGTGAGGATGCGCTTTTAGG
>JAFUZZ010000075.1 GCA_017476325.1 bacterium
ATGACGGGTTTTTGATGCCCCATTAAAATTTTCAAGAGCAAAATCCACTCCTTGACTACCTTTGGAACCTAACGCCCCACAATTCTGAAAACCTAAAAGCACGTCCTCACTAGTGTTGAGACCTAACGCCCCCCCCCCTAGTCGGGTGAATAAATTTCTTCATAAGTAACCTCCGTTTTTTATTAACATTCTTATTATATACCATGTCTCAAAAAATTTCAACCCCATGATGGGGACCAACAGAAACAGCCTTTTTCGAATTTTTCCATTATCAATTTTACATAACATTAAACAAAAGCATATATCCGTCGATACAACATATTATTACCATTGTAACAGTTGCTTAACATGTGCTTGTATAAGATTTTTGCTTTGTTTAGACTATTCTTGTGGGAAATGGAGTGAACATCTCCAACTGTGCCGCAGCCGTAAAAGTCGGAATGCCACTGATTTTAGGTAAGTTTCGAGCAAAACTTGCAGCAAGTAATATTTCAAGCGAAAGTTTTATAATGAACGTAAGCCCAACATCGCAAAAACTAAACGCAGGAATATGTCCGCATGGAAACCCTATCGGTTCATGTCCGATTTGCGCCGGTTTATCCGGCGGCGGAGGCGGACTCGCCAACAACAAGGCAAGACAGGCGGGAGAATGGACTTACGACCAATGTTATTCAGCTTGGCAGCAAATACTTAAAGCAAAAGCAACCGCCGAAGAACAAAAACTTCAACAGAAACTTGATTATATTAAGGCGCAAGAAAAAATCCAATCCTTTACTGATAAAATTACGGATAAAATCTCTGCTCTCAATGAAAAAGCCGCAAACCTTAAAACACAGCCTGTTAATGTTTCAAACTTTGTTCAATCTGTCGCGCTTGCAACGCTTAATATTGCGGTGAACGTTATTATTACCGCTGTGAATATTGTTCGGAATACTTTTGAGTTTGTTCAACAAAAATTTATTGACATTTCGGATAAAATTTCTTACGTTTGCGGCGAAATTAAATCTAAAGTCCAAAAACTTTTATCAGAAAAAACAACCGTAAAACAAAAATTAAAATCTCTTTTCGAAATTTTTGTTCCGCTAAATATTAACAATGAAGATAAAAAAATTGATGAAGAAAAAATCCTTTATAAATTAAAAACAACACTTTCTTCAATTACCGAAAGATTTAAAAACAAAAACAAAGAGGTAGAAAATGATAAAACCGATTAGTGCTGCAACCGCTAACACAAAAACTCAACAAAACAAAAGACAACAAGAACAAAAAAATAAACAGTACCAAATGGCAAAAGACGGTATTCTTGTTGATAATTTTGTTAAAGAAGAGAAACCTAAAAAGGTTAACGTTTCTTATACGGAAATGCCTCTGCCTCAAAAACAAAATGTTCCGAAAACCTCTTCGTTTAATATGACAAATGCTATTGCGCCTCTTGTTGCGGGGACTGCTGCCGCTTTTGCCGGTGTAACTGTTTTGAGCGGAGTTTTATTAAAATCCTCCAAAGCACTAAAAAATGCTAAACCGTTTGAGACACTCCCCGATTTGGCAACTAATATGAATATTCGTCAGGAACAGCATTTTGCAACATATAGAATGCTTCGTGACCCAAGCACAAAAAATATTGCGGGAGCGCTGGGGGTATTTATTTACAGCGGACTTACTATCGCTGCAAAAAACTTTGTTGACGGGGCTAAAGAAATTTGGGTTAAAAAACAACAAGCAGATATTGAAAGGGATTTGCAAGAAGATTTAATTCAGGTTGAAACCGATAGTTTTGCCGGCAAAATCAATGCTACAAACGAAATTCTTGCGAAAATTTCTAAAAAACTCGATGCTAAAATAAATTTTGCGGGAAAATCAAAAAAAACAGAAAAAGAAAGCAATACAAAATCCGATACGAAAAAATTAATTGCACTTTCTGCCGGAGTCGCTCTGGGAGCCATTTTAGCAGGAAAAATTACATATTCAAATATTAAAAAGAGTTTAAAGAATGCAAACGATTTTACAAATGATTATACGGAAAAGGCTCTTAAAAAAATTGAAAGTATCGTAAAATCAAAAAATCCTGATACAAACGCATTGAAAGAATTGTTTTCTGTGGTGAATGCCAAACCCGAATACATCAAAGAAACTCTAAATAAAACAAACATGCCCGTTGACGAAATAACGAAGATTGTTGATTCTGTCGGAAAAGAACAAAAATCTCTGTTTGTTAATGCTCCGACATCCTTGGGAGGAATTCCCGAAAAAATCCAATATTATTGCTACATAGATGAGGATCGAGGACACCTTTACAACTGGATTTTACATCCCGAAAACAAATTTGCCAAATATATATTCCTGTCTTTTGCGGCAGTAACCTCTGTCGGCTATGTTGGAAAACAAATTCTTGATGCGATTAAAGAAGTTGCTGTTTCTAAAGAAAATGCAAAAACAGAACTTAATTTGAAAAAACGTCTTGTCGAAGTCGAAATTGAAAACTTTAAATCCAAAAAGAATGCCGCAGTTGAACCTTTAATGGAAAATTTTGAAAAACAAATTAAAGCAAACAAATCAAAAGAAGAATTAAAAACAACCTCCGAAAATATTTTATCTGAGATTAAAAATGGTCCGCCATATATATTTGGCTAAAGATAAACATTATATAATAACGGCGCCGCGCATAAGCGCGGCGCCTTCAATATAACTGTTAATTATGCAATAGCCTGAAATTTTATTCCGGCTTTGTTTAAATTATCTTCCAATAAATCAGCGGTACAGGTATTAACATTTATCAAAAGTCCGTTTTCGGTTTGAACGGGTTTAAAATTTTGGTTTAGATTTCCATCCAAATTAATTCCGTAACGTCCTGCCATATAGCCGATATTCATATAATCGGAATTATTTAGCTTTTGACCGTTTTTTTTATTTGAATTTGTTTGAATTAAATATTCGCATCTTTGAACCTGCATTTAAAACCTCCTATTGATTTTCTTTTTGAATTTCTTCATTACCTTTTGTTTCGATTTCTTTTTGAAGTTTTTCAATAAATTCATCAACCGTTAGCACACCGATTTGACCGACACCGCGTTTTCTCACGGCAACAGAGTTTGCCTCAATTTCTTTGTCACCAACAACACAAACATAAGGAACTTTTTTGTCTTGTAAGTTTTCTCTGATTTTGTAGTTCATACTTTCTGATCTGTCATCAAGGAGAACTCTTATTCCGAGATTACGCATCTTTTTGTAAAGTTCTTCCGCATAATCCATGTGTTTGTCCGTACTGATAGGAACGATTGCAACTTGTGTCGGAGCAATCCAAGCAGGGAAAGCTCCGGCATAGTGTTCGATTAAGATGCCGTGGAATCTTTCCATAGAACCAAAAATTACGCGGTGAAGCATTACAGGAGTTTTCATTTGACCGTCTTTGTCTTGATATTTAATATTAAATCTTTCAGGCAAATTAAAGTCTAACTGGATTGTAGCACATTGCCAAGTTCTTCCCAAAGCGTCTTTGACTTTAAAGTCAATTTTCGGTCCGTAAAATGCGCCGTCACCTTCATTAATTTCATATTGCATACCGCGTTTGTCCATCGCTTCTTTTAAGCCCGCTTCAGCAAGTTCCCAATTTTTAAGGTCGCCAACATAACTTTCCGGACGGGTTGAGAGTTCAACTTCAAAATCCATTTTAAATATTTTCATTGTATCGGCAACAAAGTCGATAATTGCGTTAATTTCATCAACCAACTGTTCCGGTGTACAGAAAATGTGAGCATCATCTTGAGTAAACCCTTGAACACGGGTTAAACCTGACAAAGCTCCTGATTTTTCTCTTCTGTAAACCGTTCCCAGTTCTGCCATTCTCAATGGCAATGAACGATATGAGTGTCTTTGTGATTGATAAATCAAGATATGGAACGGACAATTCATCGGTTTTACGATATATTGTTCGTCATCTTCATTATCTTTTTGGATAAAGAACATGTTTTCTTTGTAGTGGTCGATGTGTCCTGAAATTTCCCACAATTTTGATTTAGCAAGCTGCGGAGTCTGAACGATTACATAGCCGCGTTTTCTGTGTTCACTTCTCCAATAGTTTTCAATTTCTTCTCGAACGGTATAAAGATTTGGGTGCCATAAAACAAGTCCGCCGCCGATTTCTTCACGAACAGAGAACAAATCGAGTTGTGTTCCGAGTTTTCTGTGGTCGCGTTTTTCGGCTTCTTCAAGGAAGTTTAAATAGTCTGCCAAATCTTCTTTATTCCAAAACGCAGTTGCGTAAATTCTTTGGAGCATTTTGTTTTTTTCGTTACCGCGCCAGTAAGCACCCGCAACCTTTAAAAGTTTAATCGCATTTGCTTTCATATAAGAAGTACTTGGCAGGTGAGGACCGGCGCAAAGGTCGTTGAATAAAACATTTCCGTCTTTATCTTTTGTTAAATAAAGTGTAGGATTGTCGTTTCTGTGTTCTTCCAAAAGTTCTGCTTTGTAAATTTCGCCTTGAGATTTAAACTCGGCGATTTTTGCATCAACGTCTTTAACTTCATATTTTTCGAAAGTTAAAGTTTGTTTAAGAATTTCTTTAATTTTATCTTCAATTTTTACTAAATCGTCTTGAGTAAAGGCGTAACCGTCGGTCAAATCAAAATCGTAGTAAAATCCTGTATCGGTAGCGGGACCGATAGCCAATTTTGCTTGCGGGAACAAACTTTGAACAGCCTGCGCCATAATGTGTGATGCTGAGTGTCTTAAAACACGTAGATTTTCTTGATTTTTTTCCATACGATTTCCTCTTTCCTCATTCTTTATGTAAATATTAAAGCACATAAAGAATTGAATGACAAGAGAAAATTAAGAGGATGACTTTTTAGTCACCCTCATCTTCAAAAATTGTGTGAGCCTGTCGTCGTTAGACATCAGCATCTGTCTTTTCTCCTGACTTTATTATTATATAACATGTCTCAAAAAACTTCAACCCCATGATGGGGACCAACAGAAACAGCCTTTTTCGAATTTTTCGACTCACGTTTTTTCCAACTTACTCGATATATTCACTCGAAAAATTCGGGCTGTGTGTGCAACCATATTAGACTCCTTTTGTCTTTCATATATTTGAACTTGCACACCCCATGATGGGGACCAACAGAAACA
>JAFUZZ010000076.1 GCA_017476325.1 bacterium
TCAAAGTTAACGAGGACGCGCTTTTAGGTCTTGAAAGTTTAAGTAGTCCGTCATTGCGAGGTTTCGAAGAACCCGTGGCAATTCCGAACGCACTTAATACTTGTCATTCTGAAACGCCGAAGGCGGGTTCAGAATCTGTTACCCGTGCGTCAAATAAACAGACCCTGATGTCTACCGACGACAGGCTCACACAATTTTTGAAGATGCTGAAACAAGTTCAGCATGACAAAAATTTGCGAAATAGGCGGTCTCTTTTGGTGCCCCTCAGGGGCTTTACTCTCGCGGAAGTCCTACTCACAATCGGTATCATCGGAGTAGTCGCAGCACTAACCATTCCGACTTTGATGCAAAAAATAGATGAGCGTGAAACTATTTCTAAGGTTAAAAAATTTAACTCTACAATGAGTAATGCAATTAAACTTGCGATTGCCGAAAATGGAAATATTGATACATGGAACATAACCGTTGATAGGACAAGAGAAAGTTCTGAAGAGTTTTTTACATATATTAAACCGTATTTGAAAATATCTAAAGAATGTATAGATAGCGACAAATGCTATGATGTTGAAAATTATGGTTTAAATGGTAATCTTACAGCAACAAAAGGTATGTACGGTAAATCTCCATGGCTGCCTTTTTTCTTGACCGATGGAAGTTTTGTTAGTTTTAGAATGAGTGATACTGCCACATTTAATAATTTAGGCAGATTTGCTTTGTTCTATTATGATGTGAACGGTGAAAAAGGTCCTAATGTTTTTGGAAAAGATATGTTTCAATTTATGGTATATCCAAACGGATTTGTTGTTAACATTGAAGATGATGATTGTAACACTTCGGAAGTCGGTTGGAGTTGTTCAAAATATATCATTCAAAATGATAATATGAATTATCTTTCGGAATAATAGGATTTTAATTGTTAATTAACTGAAGCGCCGCGGGCATTTGTCCGCGGCGCATTTTATATTACTCCAAAAGCCAATCAAGTGCATAAATTTGCTTAATTCCGTTGTGCGAAACATTCGGAAGATTATCCATTGTAATTAAAAATTTTGCATAATTATCTTTTATTAATTTTAATGGCTTTAATTCTCTGTCAAGTGTATCTTTTTCCATGACAGTTTGTGCTACTTGATAATATTGTAGTTCTCCGCCTTTTTCCGTTACAAAATCCACTTCCAAAGTATTAAATTTGCCAATATAAACTTTATAGCCGCGTCTTATTAGTTCCAAATAAATAACATTCTCCAATATATGTCCAAAATCAACATATTTTGAACCTAAAAGAAAATATCTTAATCCGATATCCGCAACATAATATTTTTCCTGTGTTTCAAGATATTGTTTCCCTTTTATATCATATCTGTTTGCCTTGTATAGCATTAAACTTTCAACGAGTATCGAAAGGTAATTTTCAACAGTATGATTAGAAATCTTTCGACCTTTAGAAACCATTGTGTCACTAATTTTTTTAGGACTTGTTATATTCCCGATATTGTCAAATACAAATTTGATAATGCTTTCCAATAATGAAACGTTTGATATATTTTTACGTCCTACAATATCTTTTAGTAAAACAGTATTGTATATTCCGCCCAAATATGCTCTGATTTGTTCTTCGTTATCAAGTTCCGTAGTGTAAGGAAATCCGCTGCGCTCAATGTATTGTCGGTATAGAGATTGTAAATCATTTTTTTTATCAAATGCGGAAATATATTCTTTAAAGGATAAAGGCAGCATTTGAATTTCAATATAACGACCTGATAGCAATGTTGCTAATTCTCCTGACATAAAATAGGCATTTGAGCCGGTTATATAAACATCAACATTGTTTATAATAAATAATCCGTCAACCGCTCTTTGATATTCCTCAACATTTTGAATTTCATCTAAAAATATATAAATTTTTTTATCAGGTAAAATTTTGCTTTTTAAATAATTATATAGACTTTTATAATCTCTAAAATTGTCAAAATCAGGGTTTTCAAAATTTATGGAAATTATTTGTTCTTGCGAAACTCCTGTTTTAATCAAATATTCTTGATACATTTGAAGCAGGGTCGATTTTCCGCATCGACGAATACCTGTGACAACTTTGATTAATTTTTTGTCTTTAAAATCAATTAGTCTTTTTAAATATTCATTTCTTACAATCATACATAAAATTATACAACATTTTTTTATTTTGTCAAGTTTTGGAAGTATATTTCTAAAAAATAATAAAATTATAATGTTTTGGAGGTGTATTTCTAAACTTTTACACACGAATAAAATTTAGGGGTTGAATTTTTTGAGACATGGTATATAATAAGAATGTTAATATAAAAAACGGAGGTTACTTATGAAAAATTTATTGACCCGACTAGGGGGGGGGGGCGTTAGGTTCCAATCTTAGTGAGGACGCGCATTTAGGTCTTGAAAATTTTGGTTGGGCATCAAAAACCCGTCATTCTGAAACGCCGCAGGCGGGTTCAGAATCTGTTAATGACCGTCATTTAAAGTCCGCATTAAACGCGAAAGATACCCTTTTTATTGGTGCGCTCCTGCACCGCCGGCAAATTTTTGATTGGAAACATCATGCTTTAGTGTTAATATCTTACGTCAAAAATTTGCGAAATAGGCGGTCTCTTTTGCTCCCCCTCAGGGGCTTCACGTTGGCGGAAGTCTTAATTACCCTAGGTATTATTGGTGTCGTTGCAGCACTCACAATCCCAACGTTGATGCAAAGTTATCAAAACAAGCAGTACGTAGCAGGTTTTCAAAAAGCATGGGGACTGTTGTCTAATGCTGTCGAAATGTCAGAGGCTCACAATGGGTTTGCAAATACATGGGATGAACCGGTTACTGTTAATAATGTCGATGAAAATTATATGCAAAAATACTGGTTGCCGTATTTTAAGGTTATTAAAGATTGCGGAATCGCTCAAGGTAAGGGTTGTATGCCAACAGAAGTTCACTACTTGAATGGTGATATAGGTCCGCATAATGATTCCTTAAGGCATTACAAAATATTGATTAGTGATGGCATGAGCATGGATTTTTGTCAAAATATTGGTTCTAATCCTTATCGCCAACATATAGTTGTTGATATAAACGGTTCAAAAGGTCCGAATATTTATGGTCGTGATATTTTTTGGTTTGAATTTTTTGCAAATGAAGACAAGAAAATTTTTCCGTTTGGTTTCCATAATGATTTTAATATAGAAGAAGAATGTTCGCTTAGTGGCGAAGGCAAAGTTTGCGGGGCATACCTCGTTAAAAACGGTTACAAGATGGATTACTAACTTGCCGAAAATTTTCAACATTTATAATAAATCTTCAAGAGGGTGTCAAAAATGGCATCCTCTTCCTATAACAATTTTGAAAATTTCGTATTAAGTGTACTTTATTACACTTTGTAAACTAATTTTTAACAAATTGTTTAAAAATAGGCAATTTTTTTTTATTATTCTACTTTATATATGAGTAAGAAGAAATTTAAGGAATTTAAGCATGCAAATCAACGCTATCAATGCAAATGTTAATCAAAAATTAAACAATAAACAAGCCGCAAAAAATAACAATCTTCAATATCAAACAAATCTTTTGGCTGATAATAAAGACCAAAATGTCTCTTTTGGCGGACTCGGTTCTGCTTTGAAAAACGGTTCAACAAAATTGTTTAAATTTATTGATAACAGCAGTTTCTTTGTTGAATTTTTAATCATTGATACTTTGAGCATGGTTCTTCCTCGTGTAGCTGTTGGTTTGAATAGGGATAAAGAACAATTAGGTCATCTTAACTACAAAGCAGGTGCCGAAGAATTAGGCAGAGAAGCTTTGTCAGGTCCAAGCATGAACCTCCTTCCAATGGCAACTTTGGCTGCTGTTTCTGCCGTTAAACCTGCCTCTAAAATGGAAACATCAACTCTTAAAGGTTTAACAGAAAATATGAAAGATGTTGTTGCTAATTCTTCCGCTAATACTGATATGCATAAAGAATTGGCAGGAAAAATCTTTGACAATGCTTTCAACGGTGCATCAAAAGAAGATAAAAACGCATTTGTTGAATTGCTCGGCAAAGTAAACTCTTGCAAATCAAGAAAAGAAGTTAAAGAAGCATCAGCAAAATTTGTTGAAAAAGTTGCTGAAATTAACAACAAACTTGCAACAACTTCCGCTCCTTTAAACGCTAAATCCGTAAAACTTGGCAATGGCGAAATTAATGCCGCTCATTTGTTTGAAGATTTTGGTGCTTACTCAAAAGACGTTATTGCAAAAATTTCTAAAGCAGATAAATCTGATGCTGCTCAAATGCTTGACAAACTTGCAAAAAACAGAGGTGCTTTGAAATTCGGAACAGCATTGGCAGCATTCTTTGCGGTTGGCGGTTTCTTAAAACAACTTCCTAAACTTTATCAACAAAAAGGTTTGTCTCCTGCTCAAGAAAGTGCATTGAGAGCAAGCGGTCAATTACCTGCGCAAGAAGATGCAAAAACAGGTGACAAAAAAGTTTCTTTCGGCGGAAAATTGGGTGATTTCGCAAAACTTGAAAGAGGCGGAACAATGTCAAGAGGATTGTTCATCCTTAACGCGTTCGTTTTCTTGTTAAGCAGCAGAATTTTAACATCTCGTGACAAAGACGAAAGAAGAGAAACTATTATCAGAGATATCCCGACTATCGTTGTTTCTGTTAAAGGTGTTCCAATGATTTCTAACGCTGTCGGAAGTGTTTTGCAAAAGAAAAACGGTTTTGCTATCAATCAAAACAAATCCGTTGCGTCTTATTCTCAAATCCAAGATTGGCATACTATTGACGGTAATTTGAAATCAGGTCTTAACGGTTTTGCCGAAAGAATGAACTCTTTGGGCGGTAACATGAAAAAAGTTTGCTCTGCTTTGGGCGGTGAAATCAAAGATCAAGTTAAAGGTTTTAGCGACAATAACAAAGAATTTATGGCAGAACTTTCTAAAAATGAATCTTTGGCAAAGAAAGTTACCGAAGCATTGAAAAATCCTAACAACGGTGCCGCTAAGCAAGCTGCATTCAGCAAGACAATCACTAAAATGACAGGGTTCGGTGCTACAATGGTTGCAATCGGTATGTTGTTACCAAAAATCAATATCGCTATTACAAAAGCCGTTCACAAAAACGACGGTATAAACAAACAAGCATAAGTAAAGATTTGATTATCAAAAAAACGCTCTTGATAAAATATCGGGAGCGTTTTTTAGTGACTGTTTTTATTTCCTCATTAACGCCAAAAATAAATCGTCGGCTATGATGTCGGGTTTTATTCCAAGTTTATATTTTTGTTTTGCCTGTTCAAAAATTTTTACGTCCTCTATAACTCTTTGTTTAACAACATTATTGCCAATGTTCGTTTTTAAAACCGAAAGCAGATAATTTTGACATTTGTCAAAAATATTTTCTGACAGTTTTAATGAATTTTGCAATGTTTGAGAATATTCAAACAGTTTTGAGGCTTCAAAATTCGGATAATCTTCAAAAATACTTTTAACTCCCGAAAACGTTAATTTATCTTTGTTAAAAGACGGAACAAAAAAGGCTTGAGAACGTGACAAAATCGTTGGAATTATATCTGATTTATCGTTTGTCAAAAAGAAGAATATAGTATTTTTTGGTGCCTCCTCAACAATTTTTAGCAGAGAATTTGCTGCCTCGGCTTTAAAATTTTCAAAATTTAATCCTGTCGGAGTCCATATTTCGTTTTCTATTTTGGCTCCGCAGAGAATAAATACCCTGTAGTTATCGGAGGTGTTAACCAAAGATGATTTAATCATTTGGGCTTGTTTCATTGAAATTACGATTTTTGTTTCATCTCCTTGGGGTTTTGAATCAATATTTGTAATCGTTAAAACCGCAGGGTGCGTTTTTTCTCTAATCCAGCGGCAATTTACGCATTGACACAGTTCATCTTTGCTTCCAGTACAATTCAAAATCCTTGCAATTTCTGTTGCAAATTTGTACTGAGATTTAATATCCTGACCGTAAAATAGGATACTCTGCGGTATTCGGTTAGTGTTTTGCAAAATATTTTCAAAATATTCACTCAAAAACGGATATTGTTCCGATATAATTTTTTCAAACATCGTTATTTTTTCTCATTAAACATTTTAGAAATTAAATTTTTGTATTTATCAAATACCACATTACGTTTGATTTTGGAAGTTTGGCTCATCATTCCGTTATCAATGCTGAAAGAGTCATTAAGAACTTCTATTTGTTTGATTTTTTCAAAAGATTTTAAGTTTGATTTATTTTTGATATATGTGTTAATCTCTTGTTTAATCAAGTCTCGCAAATTAGGATTTTTAATTGTCAAATTTTTATTTGATTTTAAATCTTTAGCGAGCAGTCCGCATTTTTCCAAAGCCTCTTGCGACGGAACAACAAGCGCGCCGACGCTGCTCATATCTTGTCCTACGAGCACAATTTGCTCAATATAAGGACTTCCGAGACACGCCTCTTCAATCGGGATAGGTTCAACGTTTTCTCCGTTTGAAAGAACAATAGTCTCTTTTACTCTTCCTACAATAACCAGGTTGTTGTCACCTGTTAACCAGCCTAAATCTCCGGTTGAGAACCATCCCTTTTCATCAATTACTTTAGAGGTTGCCTCTTCGTTTTTGTAGTACCCTTTCATAATTTGAGGTCCGCGAACTTTTACAAGTCCCTTTCTAAATCTGCCTATATTTTGTCCCGTTTCAATATCTGTGATTTTAAATTCGGTTCCTCTGAGCGGTTTGCCCGTACATCCCAAATAGTTTTTGTCTGATAAACTTCTCAACGAAATAACCGGAGATGTTTCCGTCAGTCCGTAACCCTCTCTTAAATTTACACCTATTGCATCGTAGAACAGTTGATCTTTCATTGAAAGTGAGCCTCCGCCTGACATGCAGGCATTAAAAGTCAGTCCTCGTTCTTCTTTGATATCTTTGTATATTGTTGACATTGCAAACATGTGCAGCGGTTTGATAAATGAACGTATAACTTTGTGATACATTCTTGAGAGTTTACGATATTTAACCTTGTTTGTTATTCGGCGTTCGCTGTACATTTTATGAATTTTGTAGTTGATACTTGTTTGGACGGCAAAATCAAATATAAAATACCTTAAAAGCGATTGTTGTTTGATTTTTTGGTAAATTCCCACACGTAAAGATTCCCAAACTCTCGGTACGGTTGTAAATCTGTCAACCTTATATTTTATAAGGTCGTTTTTCAAATCTTTTACTGTCGTGAAATAAAGATGCGCACCTGATACAATGTAGTATGTTTGGATTGTTCTTTCGTAAGCGTGCCAAACAGGTAAGATTTGTAAAGAAGTTTCTCCCGCTTTAACTTGTAATCCTTCGTCCAAGGCTGACATTTGGGATAATATATTTGCGTGGGTTAGCAAAACACCTTTTGGCATTCCTGTAGTGCCTGATGTATAAAGCATTGCGCAGTTATCGGACGGAAGAATTTCCGGTTTTACAAAATTGTGGTTTTTGCCGATTTCGATAACATCCTCAAAAGAGTAAACTCCGTCGTCTTCGCTATTCCCATACATTAGGATTACAAATTTTAAATTTTTATCTCCAAGAACAGATTTTATTCTATTGTATGCTGTTAAAGTTTGGCAAATTACACCGATGCTGTCGCTGTGGTTAATAATGTATTCTAATTCCTCAACGGGAGATGATGTTCCTCTGTCAACGCTTACGGCTCCGCATCTTGATATTGCCTGATCAATAAGCAGCCAGCGTCCGTTGTTTTCCGAAAACAATGAAACAAAGTTTCCTTTTTCAACTCCAAGGTGTTGTAAGCCTGAGGAAAAAAGTTCAATGTTTTCTAATAATTGTGCAAATGTATATTCAACGTTTGCATGTTCGTCGGTTAATGCTAAAGCGTCTCCATATTTAGAAATCATAAATTCAAAGTAGTTACTTATGGATTTATAGTTTTCGATAAAAATATTGAGGGCATGTCTTTCTTCTCTGACACGTCTTTTTATTTCAATATCAAATTTTCTGCTTTCGTAAGAGACGCTTTTATTTTTCATGATTTTATCTTTCTGTTTTATCTTCGATGATATTAATTATATCATAAATTTTTTTTAACATATCACTTAAAAAAATAATAAAAAACAGGCTGCTCAATGAAAGAACTGAACAACCTATTTTTATTATTATTTTTTTGATTATTTTTCGATATCTTTTGTGCTTAAAGCAATTCTGTGTTCTTGAGGGGTGAATTTTTTAATCAATACTTTGATTGTATCGTTAACTTTAAATTCATTAAACGGATTTATGTTTTCTCCTGCAATTTCTGAAACAGGCAACAGCGCTTCAACACCTGGGAAGATGTTTACAAACACACCGAAACTTGTGATTTTGTTAACGGTTCCTTCGATAACTTCGCCTTCTTGGAATTTGCCTTCAATTTGTTCCCAAGGGTTTTCGCCCATTCTCTTTAAACTTAATGAAATTCTTTTCAATTCTGAGTCAATTTTGATAATCTTAACTTCGATTTCTGAACCCAAGGTCAAAACATCAGACGGATGTTTAATTCTTTGCCAAGAAATTTCGGAAATCGGTAACAAACCGTCAATGCCGTTGATGTCAACAAATGCACCGAAATCAGCAATTCTTACAACTTCACCTTTAACAATTTGGTCTTCTTTTAATTCGGCAATAACGTTGTCAACAACTTGGTCTCTTTGTTCGGCAACAGCTTGTCTTTGAGAAAGAATTAATTTGTTTTTCTTAGGATCTGCTTCCAAAACTTTAACTTCGATTTTTTGGTCAATCAAGCCGTCAAAAGGAAGTCCTGTTCTTAATTGACTGGACGGAATGAAACCTTTTAGGTCTGCAACATCAACCAAAACTCCGCCTTTAACAAGAGAGATAACTTTTGCAAGAATTGTATCACCTGAAGTTTTAGCATCGTTAAGTTGAGCCCAAGCTTGAGCGCAAGCAATTCTTTTCAATGATAAAACCATTGGTTCGTAATCGCTTTCTTCTTTTAGCACGTAGAATTCTCTTTCGTCACCAACTTCAAGAGAAGTGTTTTCTTCATCAGATGAAGAAATTTCGTTCTCAGGCAAGTATGCTTCTGTTTTAGCACCTTTTACGCTTACCAAATAACCGTCTTTTTCTTTTTTCAAGATGATACCCTCAACGATGTCAGCAACGTTAAGAGATTTTGCAAATGAATCTTGTAATAATTGTTCAAATTCGTCCATAGTTTGTGTTGTCATTTCTATTCTCCTTTTCTTTTAATTTTTTCTATCACGTTATTTATTATATCCTCAGGAGTGGACGCTCCTGCGGTAATACTTATCTTTTCAGCGTCTTTGAAGATTTCGCTGTTCAGTTCCGTATCGTCCTCGATGTGAACGGTTTTAGTTATTTTTGTTAAAATTTCTGCGAGGTGTGTTGTGTTGGCACTTTTTTTAGAACCGACAACAACCATTAAATCAGCACTTTGGGCAAGTTCTTTTGCTTCGTTTTGTCTGAGAGATGTGCTAGGGCAGATTGTATTTGCCACAAAAATTTCTTTGCAAAGCGGAGTCAGTGCAGTGAGGACGTCGTTTAGAGTCGAGATTCTTTGTGTTGTTTGAACAACGACCCCAACTTTTTTGTGAGATTTTAATTCGGTACTGATTGAGGCAAGTTGTTCAGGGAAATTAATTATAGAAATTTTATCCCCGTATTGTTTTGCATTTGCATAAATTGCCATGACTTCAGGGTGCTCTGCTTTTCCGACAATAATTAAATAATAGCCGTTTTGTACAAGTTCAATAGCTTTTTGTTGAACTTTTTTTACATCGGGACAGGTTAAATCAACAACTTCAAACCCTGCTTGTTTTGCTTTTTCAAATGTTTCGGGAGATGCCCCATGACTTCTGATAACACAAATTCCGCTGCCGTGTTCGGGAATTTCGTAAATTGTTTTTATTCCCATCGCGTCAAGTTCGGCGATTACATGGGAATTGTGTATAAGTTCACCAAGTACAAAAATATTTTTTTCAGGATTTTCCGCTTTTAATTTTTTAACGGTTTCAACGGCTCTTTTTACTCCGTAACAGAACCCTGAATGCTTTGCAAGTGTGATTTCTTTATGCAATTTTTAATAATCTTCTTTCTTAAAGGACTAACAAGATTTTCTTGTCGTAACATGATTAAATCATAAAAAAATTTTTTTTCAATCATTTTCCGCATGTTCGGGTTTGAAATGATTTTCGCCTTTTAAGTTTTTATATATCCCATTGTACATACATTGGTTTTTATTTTCAAAACCGCAATCTTTGGTTATATTTAGATAAGGCTTAATTCTGCTGACAAATTCAGTAACCCCATCAGTATTTTTTTAAGTCTTGGACTTGACAGCGGATTATGCTCTTGGCATAATAGTATTTGTGAGATAGGTTCATCGTTCATGCAAATTCTTTGAAAAAAGATACGATGCCTTAAAAAAGAAAGGATAAAAACATGTACGCAATTGTTGAAACAGGCGGAAAACAGTATCAAATGGAAGAAGGCAGATACCTTAAAGTTGAATTACTTGATGGTGAAGTTGACTCTAAAGTTGTGTTTGATAAAGTTGTAATGCTTGTAAACGGAAAGAAATCAAAAGTTGGCGCTCCTTATGTTAAAGGCGCATCCGTAGAAGGAACAATCCTTTGCCACGATAAAGAAAAGAAAGTTATCGTGTACAAACAAAGACCTAAAAAAGGCTACAGAAAAAAACAAGGCCACAGACAAGGTTTTACAAAAGTTATGATTACAAAAGTCAGAGCAACTGCTCAAAAGAAAGCAGCGGCTGCAACTGAAGAAAAAGAAGCAGAATAGAGGTTTAAAATGGCACATAAGAAAGGTATGGGTTCTACCCGTAACGGTAGAGATTCGGAAGCGAAACGTTTAGGCGTTAAAAAATATGGGGGTGAAGAAGTTCTTGCAGGCAACATTATTGTTCGTCAAAGAGGAACTAAAATTCATCCGGGAGAAAACGTAGGTATTGGTTCAGATGATACTTTGTACGCTATGATTGACGGTGTTGTTAAGTTTGAACCACACAGACGTGACAGAAAAAAAGTTAGCGTTTACGCTAAATAGTTTTTGTCAGGATATACTTTTTGCGGGTGACTAAAAAGTCAAATTGTCATTCTGAACTTGTTTCAGAATCTGCTTATATTCAATAATTACAGACTCTGATTGAATTCGGGGTGACAGGTTCTTTCAGTTTTTAGACTTTTTAGTCACCCGTTTTATTAAGAGGATTTTATAAATGGAATTTATTGTAAAAAAAGAAGATTTTTTAAATGGTATCAGAATTGTTGAGCATGCGACAGCAATGAAAGGTTTGCAACCGGTTTTGGCAAACATTTTAATTGAAACAGTTGATGAATCCACACTAAAATTTACGGCAACTGACCTTGACTTGACAATTATTACCGAAATTCAGGCTCAGGTTAAAGAAGATGGTAAAATTACTCTGCCTGCAAAAAAACTTTCTGATATCGTTTCAAGATTATCTGATGATTTGGTAGAGTTTAATATAGATACGGAGTCTAATTCTGCGAATATCAAGTGTAAAAACTCCAAATTCAGTGTAATCGGTATTTCGGCACAGGAATTTCCTCCAATAGCTGAAATGGAGATAGAAAGTGAAAATTCAATAGATATTGATGTAAAAACGCTAAACAACGCTATTAAACAAGTTGGATTTGCAGCAGCGGGTTACGAATCAAACAATTTGTTATCAGGTATTGTTTTTAATATTTCGGATACCGTATTGGAAATGGCATCAACAGACGGAAACAGACTTGCAAGAATAAGGGAACAAGTTTCAAAGCAGGATCAGGAGAGCCAATTAATTATTCCGGCAAGAACGTTGAATGATTTTTCAAAAATTTCTGCTTTTGTTCAGGATGACAATGCAAAATTAATTATCAACAAAACAAAATTAGTCATTAAAATGTCAGAAACAACAATTATTTCAACATTAATGGACGGTCAATATCCGAAATATAATCAGTTAATTCCGCAATCAAGTCCAAAAGAGGCGATTGTAAAGATTTCAACACTTGTTGCTGCACTTGAACGTGTTGCGATTATGGTAAGTGAAAAGACAAATATCGTTAAATTTGATTTTGTTGACAACAAATTAATTTTGTCAGGAAACACACCGGAATCAGGAACATCCGAAGATGCGATTGATATTCAATACGATGATGAAGAATTAACGATTGCGTTTAACTACAGATATGTTCTTGAGGCAATAAAGAATATTGATTCCGAAGAGATTAAAATAGGATTAAACACGCCATTGTCTGCGACGGTAATTAAACCAAACGACGATGATGTTGATTATATTTCATTAATAATGCCTGTTCAAATCCGCGGATAATACAAAAACTTTTTTACTTCAAGCTCCATTATGTGGCTTGAAGTTTTTTTAGACATGTTGTATAATAAGAATGTTAATATAAAAA
>JAFUZZ010000077.1 GCA_017476325.1 bacterium
CGCGTCCTTACTACTTTTGGAACCTAACGCCCCACAATTCTGAGAACCTAAAACCGCGTCCTCTCTAGTGTAGAGACCTAACGCCCCCCCCCCCTAGTCGGGTCAATAAATTTTTCATAAAATACCTCCTGTTTTATTAACTACATTCTCATTATATAACATGCTTGAAAAAACTTCAACCCCTGTTATAAAATCTTAACGGATAAATTCTAATTAAACCTGTGAATACTCAGCAAACTCTTTCGATTGTTCCATCCAAACATCTTCAGGAACTGTGAAAGCATGGTTCCAAAATTTTTCAATCGCGTAAGTTTCACGCTCTTCCCTGTGCATAATATGCACAACTACATCGCCATAGTCAAGCAAATTCCAACGATTTCGCGCATCGTTTTCATAGTTATCAGGCAATCTTTCAAACGCATCTTTGATTTTTTCCCGCACATAAGAACTCAATGCCCTCACCTGTGTTGAAGTGTCTGCCGAACATACAACAAAGTAATCCGCCAATACGGATACTTTACTTATGTTTAATATAACTAAATTTTTACCTAATTTATCATCCAAAACTCGCGCTATTACACAAGCCAATTTTTCTGATGTAACATCCTTTGCCAAATTAATCTTCCTCCAGCATATCAAGTCTTGTTTGATGTCTGCCGCCCTCGTATTCCGCATTCAACCACGCATCAACAATATCAAGTGCCAATCCGACACCGAGGACTCTTTCTCCCATACACAAAATATTTGAATCGTTATGATTTCTTGTCAGCCTTGCGGAATATGTATCGGAACAAAGTGACGCCCTGATACCTTTAACTTTATTAGCCGCAATAGAAATCCCGATTCCTGTTCCGCAAATCAAAATTCCGCGGTCAAATTCTTTTGACGCTACAGCTTTTGCAACCGCCTTTGCATATACCGGATAATGACATGACTCCTTGTTGTATGTTCCAAAATCTTTGTATTCTATCCCAAGTTCGTCCAAGTGTTTCATAACCTCCTGTTTGAGACTAAATCCGCCATGGTCAGAACCTATTGCAAGTCTTATTTTTGTCATTTATATTTTCCTTTCTGATTTTTAGGGTTTATTTTCCAACTTGGTTTCTTCCGTTTTCTTTTGCGACATAAAGACGTTTGTCCGCATTTTCAATAATTTGTGCAGGAGCATCGCCGTCTTGAGGATATGTTGCAACACCCAAACTGATTGTTACGTTGCTTTCCTGATTATTAACCAATTTAAAAGGTTTTTCCGCAATAAGATGACAAATCTTTTCTGCGGTTATAATTGCCTCTTCATAATCCGTATTTGGCAAAATAATCGTCATTTCTTCGCCGCCGTATCTGCACACGATGTCACAAGAGCGAACATTCTTCTTTAACTTTGCGGCAACCTGTTTTAACACAGCATCACCTGATTGGTGTCCGTAAACATCGTTGAACTTTTTGAAAAAGTCAATATCTATAATTATCATTGAGAAATGAGTGTTATATCTTTTGCAATTTGTAACCTGTAAAAGCATTTGTTCTTGGAAATATCTGTGGTTATAAAGTTCTGTCAACCCGTCGATAGTTGCAAGTTTATATTGGTTTTCAAAATCTCTGGATTTTAAAATATATTTAACAACGTAGGTTAAAATCAACATAACAAGAATTGTTGCGGCAGGCATTACAATCGCAACCCATACGTTAAAGAATTTCATCATATAATATGCAAAAATGATATAAATCAATGTCGTTAACATTGTGAACGAAATAGACATTAATGTTGTAGGACTTTTAAAGATTATAAATCCGACAAGTGCAGCCAATATTAAACTTAAAGCAATATCAACGGATGTTGAGGTTCTCTTGATAAAGTTTCCGTCAAGCAAATTGTTTATGAAAGTTGTGTGAATAGCAACTCCGGGATAGAGTTTGTCAACAGGCACCGTTTTTGTATCGTACAAACTAACAGCAGTAGTACCAATGTAAATAATTTTATTGTTAAAATCAATAGGAGAGTCAATTTCGCCGTTCATTGCTTTAACAACCTTGTAAAGCGGAACCATCGTAAAGGTTTTGTCGGCTGTACCGTACCAGTTAAGAATTGCTCCGCCGGTTTTATCCAAAGGAATTTTGCCCAATTCTGTTATTAAATTTCCGTTTTTATCTATTTGAAAATCTTTTGATTGAACGTCCTTTGCTTTAAGCCCAACTTTTAGTGCAAGGTGAGGATAGAATTCTCCTTTATACTTCATCAAAGGCGGAAGTTTTCTCAAATAACCGTCAGTAGAACGAGAAACGTTAACAGATGCGATGTTTGGAGTTCCGCTCATTAATTGAGGAAGAATGCTTCGACAATTTGTGAACGTCAAATCTTGTGAAAAATCCACTTTTGAATTGTTTTGAACGTTTACTTTGAATTTATTATCTAAATCAATCGGAGTTCTAACGTCAGCCTCTTGATCATCAAAGTTCATTGCGGCATAGACATTATCATTTGAAGTAATTGATTTTACCAAAGCAATATCATCTTGAGGAGCATTTTTCATTGGTTTAACAAACATCAAGTCAAATGCAATAACTTTCGGATTTTGTTTTTCAATGTAATTAACTAAGTTTGCGTAAACGGAACGAGGCAGAGGCCATTCGCCGTATTTTTCGTGTAAATATTCATAACTTGCATCGTCTATTGTCAAAATAACAAGGTCTTTATTAACCTTATCATTCTTTGATGATGCCAAAACCTTCTGTCTAAGGTCAAAAGAACTGTTTTCCATTGACGTTATAAATTCATTGATTCCCGTATTTTTTACAAACACAACAATGGCTGAAAGTATTGCCGCAAATAAAACAAATGAAAGAAGAAAAACTTTCACTTTTTTATTTAAAAATTTTTTCATATCGACTCCTAAATTTGTTATCAACAGAATTATTATAAAACAAATATTTAAAAATAATCAAATGTTAATTTTAGTGAGACTTTTTTATATTATAATTTTAATATGATAAATTTTGATTACAAAATTTTAGAGGAATTTATAAAAGAGAACAGGGATTTTTTACTTGGAGCATGTGTTCGTAAAGTTCAGCAGCCGTCAAGGCAGGAACTTATCCTAACAATGCGTAATAAAGGCGAGAACAGAAAGTTTTATATTAACATTAATCCTCAGTTTTTTCATGTTTGTTTTATGAGTGAGAAAGGCGAAAAACTTCGACACATAAAATTACCTCAAAAGCCTCCGATGTTTTGCATGCTGCTTAGAAAATATATCGAAAACGTACGCGTTATTAACATTTGCCAGCCAAAAGAAGAACGTATTTTAGAATTTTATTTTAAGACCTTGGATGAAACAGGAGAAGACATTTCACTTTGTCTTTCAATAGAACTTATGGGGAAACATTCAAACGTAATTTTGTATAACTTTGATACAAACATGATAATCGGATGTATGCACAATGTCGGAGCGGAAAAAAGCCGCATGCGAGAACTTTTCGGTGGACTTCCTTATGTTTATCCGCCGCGCAGAAAGGCAAACATTGACTTTATTGGTCTATCTGAACGACTTACGGGATATGCGAACGAATTTATAGATAATTATTTTTCTAAGTTGCAATATGAGGAAAAACTTTCTTCATTAAAAAACGGACTGTTAACAAAAACGAAAATTGAATTAAAAAAAGTAAACAACACATTAGAGAAGTTAAAACAGAAACAAAAAACTCAGGAAAGTATTAATTTATACAGAAAAAAGGGTGACTTAATTATGTCTAACCTTTACAATAATAAAGATTTTCAAAAATATATTGATGTATCGGATTACGAAACGGGGACTTCAATAAGAATAGATTTGGATGGGAGAAAGACTTTAAAAGAGAATGCGAACCAATTTTATAAACTTTATAATAAGGCAAAGACCTCGAACCAAAAGGGAGAAGAACTGTTAACCGAATTAACCGAACATCAAAGATTTTTAGAAGAGAAAATATTTTTCATAGAAAACGCCTCCGACATAGAGGATTTAGAAGAAATCACAGAAGAGCAAGTTATAGAAAAGTCGCAACGCGGAAAGGTTACAGAACTGGTTATAGATGGATACCGAGTATATGTAGGACACAACAGCCGTCAGAATGATTACATCGTATCGAAAATCGGGCGCAAAGAGGACATTTGGTTTCATACCAGGTTATGTGCCGGCTCACACGTTTTATTAAGAATAGAGAGCGGACAAGCAGAGAATGACAAAATAATATTCGAGTGTGCGAAAATGGCAAAAATGAATTCCGCGGGAAAAGAATCGTCAAAAGTAGGAGTAATCTATACCAAATTCAAGAATATAAAGAAACCACCGGGAGCGAATTTAGGATATGTAATTTATAAGGGTGAACGAGAAATAATAATAGATTAAGAAATTTTACGAAAGTATTGGAAAAAAAAATATTTGTGATATTATAAAGAAAACCGCCGAGGAGAAGTGGCCGAGTAGGCTTAAGGCGGCACCCTGCTAAGGTGTTGTATGGGGTAACCTGTACCGTGGGTTCGAATCCCACCTTCTCCGAATTTCAAGTCCCGAAAGGGACTTTTTTGTTAGGTGGGATGAGAAGTATAAATATGCAAAGGAACATTGCAAAATTTTGCCGACAAAATTTGAAGAAAATATTAACAAATTGTTCAGCGTTTCGGGTTTAGAAATTCTTAATGTTTTGGATGATATGATTAAAAATTTAAAAAGTATTAAAATATTTTA
>JAFUZZ010000078.1 GCA_017476325.1 bacterium
ATATTTGAGGTTGTAAAATCCAATAAATCAAAAACTGTTTTATCAAAAATTTTGAAATTTTCCATTAATCCGAACGATAACGTCGCCGGAATTGAGATTAAAGATATTATTCCAAACAGAATGAGGCATGCTTTTTTACGGGAAATTTTAAATTTTTCAATCAAAGTTGCGCACGGCGGTTCCAAAATACTAATTCCCGATGTAGCCGCAGCACAGAATAACAGCACAAAGAATAAAAACGAAACAACATTGCCGTAAGGAAGTTGAGAAAATATTTTTGGCAGTGTAACAAACACGAGTCCGGCACCCGAATTTGGTTCTAATCCATAAGAAAATACTGCGGGGAAAATCATAATTCCCGCAAGAATTGCAAATACAGTATCCGCAAAAATTATTGTATAAGCCGATTTTGTCACACTTTTATTATCGTCAATATAACTTCCGTAAGTCAACAATGCACCCATTCCGATACTAAGCGTAAAGAACGCCTGTCCCAATGCCGAAAGTACCATTTGAGAATTGAGTTTTGAAAAATCAGGCTTAAACATATATTCCAACCCGGCATGTGCATTTGGCAGGGTCAATGAAAAAGAAACCAAAAATATTAGAATTAATGCAAAAATCGGCATTAAAATTTTATTCAAAATTTCTATCCCTTTGTTGACTCCTCGGGATGTAAAGAAGATACATATCAGCAAAAAATATAAAGTTAACAAACAAGGATAAACAGGGCGCTGAATTAACGTTGAGAAATATTCCGAGTGGTTTGAAATTCCTGCATTATGATAGCATAAATAGTGAATTATCCAACCTCCGACAACAAAATAAAATGAGGAGATAAATATTCCGGTAAGCGGATTTAACGCACCGAGAAGTTTTAATTTGGGATTAACGCTTTCAAAAGCACCAACAGGCTCTTTTTTAGTCATTTTACCGAAATACAGTTCTGCCACAAGCGGAACAAAACAAATCGTCAGAATTAAGAAGATATATACAATCAAAAAAATTGCCCCGCCGTTTTGTCCCATAACGTAAGGGAAACGCCAAACATTACCCAAGCCGACAGCCGAACCTATTGTTGCAAGAATAAAAGCATATCTTGATGTCCATGCAGGTCTTTTCTTTTCCACTTTTCCACCTCTGTTGTACAAACAAATATTATAATTATTAAAATGATTTGTCAAATAAAAAAGCGGGATTAAAAATATTAATCCCGCACTTTTAAATAAATTTTCAACAAGTTTTTAATCGCATTTTGTTTTGCCGTTCCAAGAAAGATCGTCGCAGTATAAATAATCAAGGTTTTGATTATATATAACCCAAGCCGCACAACCATATCCATAAGCATCCTGCGCTAAACATCCCGTATCAAATTTATAATCGTTACCTGTATAGGAACTTGCTCCAACAGGAATAACACTATTTTTTGTTATATTAAAAATAAAAACATCTTTTCCATAAACATTTGGAGACTTAATTCCATTAACATCAATCATAAACTCTCCGCAAACATTTTGTAATTCAGGGGTAGTACCTTTTACATCCGTACAATTAACATTTTGAGAGAAAGTAGCTATTATTGAACCATCTGCCAATACAGCAGCAACACGTCTGCCTGAAGCATCGTATCCAAAAATTTCTCCGGAAGATACAGAATCTCCTCTTTTTTTAAGCAACATGCCTTCATGACATTGTTCCCCTGATTCAAAACATGTTTTAGTTGGTTTTAAAAATGGAATTACGTACGTTAACAACCTTTCGGGATTTTCACCCAAGTTCCAACTATCAGGAGTGCCATTTTCCAAAACAGCCAACTTGTATGCTTGAGAAAGATTTGAAAAAGATTTTGATAAAGCACTTACAATTTCTTTGTCGTTTGTTTTTTGCATCAAAGTCGGAATGGTTAGTGCTGCCACTACACCGATAATGCCCAATGTAATCAAGACTTCTGCCAATGTAAACGCGTATTTTTTCATATTTTATCCTCCTGTTTTACTCTCATTTTAAACTATTTTTTAAAAATGTCAACATGTATTCGTCACAAAAATATAAAAAAGTTATGAACGCATAGTTTAAAATCAGACGTATATGTCCTATTCTTTTTATAAATTAATGGAAAAGTATAAAAATGATTTATGATGACAAAAAGTTTATAGGAAATAAAATAAAACAGTATCGAAAGAAAATGAAACTTACACAAGCACAACTTGCTGAAAAAGTTGGTTTAAGTGATAAGCATATCGGAAGAATAGAAGCGGGAGTTTTTTATCCGACTTGCAATAGTTTTATGCATTTGATTGATATTTTAAATATTGATATTTCTGAGTTTGGAGTCCATTCTTCTAAAATAAAAAATCCAAAATTCGAAAGTGTTTTACGTCAAATTTATTCATTGAACGAAAAAGAACTTGATGTGTTTCTGAATATTTCCAAAGAGGTTTTATCAGGTCTAAAAATTGTGCAATACTAAAGTTCTTATTTTTGTCTTTCAAAAAAAGCGGCGATTTCTTTGTGAGGCAATGTTCTTGAAATAGGACGTCCATGAGGGCAAGTGTAAGGTTTTTCACACTTTCTCCATTTTTTAATAATTTCTTGCATTTGCCACATATTCAATTTTTGACCCGCTTTGACGGACGCCTTGCAAGAAGTCATTATCAATATTTTTTCTTCAAGATTATCCAAATCCCCGGACAGGTTTTCTAAAATATCCGTTAACAAATCCTGAGGATTTAGTTTGGAAATCATTGCAGGAACTTTTTTAAAAGAAATTTGAGTATCGGACATGAACATTATTTCGTAACCAAAACGCTCAAGTTTGTCGGAATTTTCTTTTAACAGTTCAGCCTCTGTTGCGGATATATCCAAAACGTCAGAGATAAAAAGTAATTGGGAAGTTACTTCTTTTTGTGATTTTAATTTTTCGTAAATTGTACGTTCTTCTGCTATGTGCTGGTCAACAATTTCAAGCCCGTCCTCTTTTTCAATTAAAATATACGTGTTCCGATACTGTCCGATTATATTTTCTTCAGGTTCTGTATTTTGTTGTTTTTGAACATCTAGAGGCTCAAAAAGTTTCATAGTCTGTGTCGTCACACTTGGGCTCGGTTCAAATTTTGGAGATTTAAACGCATAGTTTCGATTTTCAAATGAGTTTTGAGGAATTTTTAAAAATCTTTCTCCGTTCTCTCTTACAACATTAGAACTTGGAATATCAACAACCTTATTTTCCGAAACCGGCATAAATCTGTTGTTTGAAAGTGCCATATCTATTGCCGAATAAATAAAATTGTAAACCTGATTTGTATTATGATAACGAACTTCTTTTTTTGTAGGATGTACGTTTACATCAACATCGGATGTCGGAATTTCTAAATTCAAAATTACAAACGGATATTTTCCGTTTCCGAGCGTATTTCTGTAGGCATTGTCAATCGCTTTTTGAAATATCGGACATTTTACGGTTCTTGAATTGATGTAAATGTAATAATTTTTTTTACTTGATCGAACCAAATCAGGAGTGCTTGCATACCCCGATATCTTTAATCCCGCAAGTTTATCAGTCTTTAAAACTTCTTTTAGGTTTTTAGAAATATTTTTTGAAAAAATTTCTTCCGTTGCGATTTTTTGATTTCCCGAACCTGTAGTTTTCAATACGGTTTTTCCGTCGTGTTTAAGTTCAAACGCTACATTCACGTTGATTAGAGCTAGCGATTGGATTAATTCGTGTATATAAGAAAATTCTGTTTTTGAATTTCTAAGAAATTTGAGACGAGCGGGCAGGTTATAGAAAAGATTTTCAACTTGCATAATTGTACCTGTTGCACATCCTGTTTTATCCTGTTTTACTTCGGAATTTTCGCAAATAACGCGTGTTCCGTAGTCAAAATCGGCGGTTCTTGTTGTGCAAGTTACTTTTGCAATGGAAATTATACTTGCAAGTGCTTCTCCTCTAAAACCAAGCGTAGAAATGTTAAATAAATCCTCATCTGTCGCAATTTTACTTGTCGCATGTTTTGAAAACGCAAGCATAATATCATCAGGATGTATTCCGCATCCGTTATCGGCAACACGAATGTTTCGGCATTCGTTTTCAATTTCTACGGAGATTTTTTTTGAACCTGCATCAATAGAGTTTTCAACAAGTTCTTTTACAACCGATGCGGGACGCTCAATTACTTCTCCTGCCGCTATTTGGTTTATAAGGTTTTTTGATAGTTGTTTAATTCTCATAATCAAATTTTAAAATCAACATGAAAAATTTTCAAATATCCATCAAATTGATGATTACAATCTTAACAAAATTTTTTATACTTGCTTTATCAGATTGGGAGAAAAACAATGGCAAGAACAAATTTAAAGGTAGTAAAACAACAAGCAGATTTGAAATTGGTTGATGCAAATGCCGTCAAAACAACCGCATATAATGATATTAATTTAAAACAGTGGCGAAATTACTCCCATGTAAAAACTGATACTTTGTGGGAATTTCCAAGCCGTTTAAAAGAGCACGGGCATTCAAACGAATATCATGGAAACTATATTCCGCAAATTGCGCAACAGCTTTATGAACGTTATACAAAAAGAAGAGATGTAGTTCTTGATTTATTCTTTGGTTCCGGAACTTCGGGCATTGAAGCGATTAACATGAACAGACGATGCATCGGCGTTGAATTGAAAGATGAACTTGCGGAACTTGTTTCTCAAAAATTTACTCCGAAACAATTAGTAACGGATGTTAACATAATTTGCGGAGACTCCGCCTCTGAACTTGCAAAAGAAAAAGTTAAAGCAAGACTCGAAATTATGGGTGAAAAACAAGCACAGTTCTTGATTTTGCATCCGCCTTACGACGATATCATTAAATTTTCCGATAAAAAAGAAGATTTATCAAATTGCTCGTCAACAGAGGAATTTTATGATTTGTTTGAAAAAGTTGCCAAAAACGGATACGACTTGTTGGAAAAAGGCAGATTTGCGGCGTTAATTATCGGCGACAGTTATAAAAATTCCGAAATTCAACCGCTCGGATTCAGATGTATGGAAAGAATGAATCGTCTTGGATTTGTTACAAAAGCAATTATTGTAAAAGATATTCAGGGCAATGAAAGAGCAAAAGGCAAGACCGCTAATTTATGGAGATACAGAGCGCTTGCGGGCGGATTTAACATATTTAACCATGAGTATGTTATGATATTTCAAAAAGTATGATAATAGGTGAGGAAATAGAATTAAAAATAGAAAAAATTGCCGACTCGGGTGACGGAATTGCAAGACACGACGGGTTGGTAATTTTTGTTGAGAATTCTTGTCCTGAGGACATTCTTCGCGTCAAAATTACGGGAGTCAATAAAAAATGGGCGAATGCAAAAATTGTAGAGGTTTTACAACCCTCTCAATATCGAACGGATCCTTTTTGTCCGATGCAAAAAGTTTGCGGAGCATGTCAGTTACAATTTATTGATTACAATTATCAATTAAAGATAAAGAAACAGATTGTTGAGGATGCAATTCACAAAATCGGCGGGCTTGATGTTGAAGTAAAGGATGTTATTCCGAGTCCGCAGATAAAATCTTATCGTCATAAGGTTCAATATCCAATATCTCAAACAAAAGTTTCAAAACGGATTTTGGCGGGATATTACAAGCCAAAATCTCATGAGGTTGTCAATATTAAATATTGTCCTATTCAGCCGAAAATTTGTGATGAAATTATTGATTTTATTAGAAACAGAGCCTTTGATTTCGGAATTTCAGGTTTCAATGAGAAAAAGCACTCTGGAGATTTACGTCATGTAGTTTTACGGGTTTCGAAATTTACGGGTGAAGTTTTGGTTGTTTTGGTTGTTAACGCAACAAAGAGTTTTGACAGATTAAATGATTTTGCAAAATTTATTTACGATAGTTTTAAAGAAGTTTGCGGAGTTTGCGTAAATTTTAATTCGAAAAAAACAAATGTTATTTTAGGTACTAAAACCGAATGTATTGAGGGAAATGGATTTATAAAAGAAAAAGTAATTAATAAAACGTTTAAAATCGGGGCAAGTTCGTTTTTTCAAATAAATCCTATGACAGCGGAAAATATTTTCGGATTTGTAAAAAATTATATTGAGAAAAACTTTGAAAACCCGATTGTAATGGATGCTTATGCGGGTATATCAACATTTGGGATAATAGTGTCGGATGCCGCAAAAAAAGTTGTAAGTGTTGAAGAAAATTCCGAGGCTGTTGAACTTGCAAAAGAAACTGTGGCGGCAAATAATGTTAAAAACGTTGAAATTCACAAAATGGATACACAAGTTTTCTTTGAAAACGAAAAACGTAAATTTGATATCGTTATTTTGGACCCGCCGCGAAAAGGGTGTACAAAGGAAACATTGGAGTCTGTTTTACGGATTACAAAAGGCAAAGTTATATACGTAAGTTGCAATCCGGCAACGCTAGCGCGGGATTTAAAATATTTAAGCGAAAAGGGCGCAAAGGTTGAATTTGTACAGCCGTTTGATATGTTTTGTCATACGGTTCATGTTGAAAGCGTTGCGATTGTAAATATTTTGTAGCTTTGAAAAAGATGGGAAGTTTTTAAAAACATATTTTTTATTTATTTTCGTTTGTTAACTTTTTCCGATTTTTCATATAGACAAATAGGGTTATCGTGAGGAGGAATACAAAATGAAAATCTTGTTTTTCCTTTTGCATTAGAAATAGCAAAATCTCCCATTTGTATAATGTTCATCCCAATTAAGATGTCTGCCCCAACAAAAGCCGATTCCGTAATTAATACGTCCTTAAATAAAACCTTATTTGGCAAAATTAAATCAACTAAATATACATTAGCCTCTTCTTCACTGTTTACCCCTCGAACTATTGTTTTTGATATCGGTTTTAATCCAAGGTGTCTTGCCAACTCAGGAATAATTACAGAATTCGTAGCCCCTGTGTCCCACAGAGCATAAACATCTAAAAAAGAAGTACTATTCATCATTGTTGTGCTACCAGCTACACTTATTTGTACCTGCGTAATTAAGGCTTTGGCAATGCCGGGATATTCCATTTTAAAAGCAAGGTGTTTTGTTTTCATTTTATACAAAGACCCTGTTATAAAATCTGACCGCTTGTTCTTCTTTTTCAATATGTTTAACTAAAAAAGTTCCAAGGTCGTTGGTTTGAAGAGAGTCTTGAATTGCTTCTGCTAAAGAATTATACACACCCAAAACTTCGTTGTTTTTAATTACAATATGTTTGTCCAAATATTTATCTATAAAATCACTTTTATTTTCATTGTAATATTTATATTCTTTTTCTAACATAACCCCTCATAAGCCTATATCGGTAAAAATATATAAAACTTTAAAATGATATTTATTTTTAACTACAATATAATATATGCATTTTTTGGATTTTGTCAATATTATCAAGTATAATATTTACATATTTTTTAAAAATTTTTACTGGACATTTTTAATTTTTTTGATATCATAAACTTAACGAGATAGATTTAGAAAGGAATTTGTCATGCAAATTATATTGAAAAAAGATGTACAAAATGTTGGCGAAGCCGGCGATTTAGTTAATGTTAAAGACGGTTATGCAAGAAACTACCTGCTTCCGAAAATGTATGCCGAAGTTGCAACAGAAGGTGCTTTGAAAAAAAGAGAACATGATTTGGCAAGAATTAAAGCTAAACAAGAAAAATTGCATCAGGCTGCTCTTGAAACTGCTAAAAAACTTGAAGAACTTGCTAAAATTGAATTGTCAGCAAAAGCAGGGGAAAGCGGTAAATTATTCGGTACTATCACAACCAAAAAATTGGTTGAAGAAGTTCTTTCTCGCTCAGGTATCGAACTTGACAGAAAAAATGTTTCTCTTAACGCTCCGATTAACAGAATTGGCGAATACACAATGCTTATCAAGTTAACGTCTAAAGTTAAAACTGAACTTCAAGTTATTGTTACTGCTTCAGAAATTTTGCAAGAAGAAATTGAAGAAGTTGAAGAAATTCAAACTGAAGAGTAATTAATTATGTTTGTATGAGATTTTTATGGGCGAAAGTTTTGGCTTTCCCCCTTTTTTTTAATTAAAGGAGATTAAGTTTAAGTGACAGCAAAATTAGCAATAATGGGGAAAAGCGGAAGTGGAAAAACTACTATCGTTAAAGCATTTTTGAAAATATTTAAAGAAACTTTTCCCGATAAATCCATCTTACTGTTTGATAATGATTTGACCAGCGAACTCGGACACAGTTTCGGAATGGATATTCGTAAAACCATCTATGGTATCAGAAGCGGAAAACACGAATATAAAACAGGTATTCCCGACAATATGTCAAAACAGGAATACATCGAATGGGCACTTGAGGACATCACGGAACCTATTGATGAAAATGTCGACATTATTGTTTCTTGGTTTGTTGGTTCAAAAGATTGTCGTTGCCCTATTACTAAGCAACTTAATGACGCTTTGCAAAAACTGATTGAACGTTATGACATGGTTATTTTTGACTGCGAATTTGATTTAAAATATCTTAATCAACTTGTTGATGTCGATATGGATACAGCGCTTATTGTCGCTAATCCGACAGATGATTCCGCTCACCTTGCAAAACGTATCGAAGAATTTTCCGCAAAACACGTTGCAGGCGGACAACTTGGGGTCGTGCTTAACAAAGTTGGCACGAAAGATATTTATTCCGTTATCGAACTTTTAAGACGGTATGAACTTGAAATCTTGGGCGTAATTCCTTATGATCAAAACCTGACTTATGAGAAAGAATCAAAAATCGTTTCCGATGCTATTAAGGAATTTTATTTCAGGCTAAACCTCCCGCAAGCATAAGAACCAGTAAATACTGATAAATATTAAAAACAGACTGACAACTATAGCAATAGGAGCACCCATTACGCTGTAGGCACTGTCGATTCTTATTGTTTCAATAAATATGCGAACAACAGAATATAAAATTAAATATGCAAAGAAAATCGTTCCGTCTTTTGGTTTTTTCTTGAGGATATAAAATAAAGAAACCAAGACTAAAATATTTAGTAAACTTTCGTATAAAAAAGTCGGATGAAAATACTCAAAATAAACAAATTCCGCAGGTCGTTTTTCCAACGGGATATATAACTGTAAGAAATTGTTACACGGAGCACCAAAAGCCTCGGAATTAAAGAAGTTACCCCAGCGACCGATAATTTGTCCCGTAATGAGAGCAAAAGAAAAAATATCACAGAGTTTTAACCTTGGTAGTTTTTTGTTCTCGGCATAAAGTAATCCTCCGACAAGACCTCCGTATATTCCGCCGTGAATTGACATGCCTCCCTTATAAATTTGTAAAATTTCAAGCAAATGATTAGAATAATAATCTGCCATTAGTCCACAATAGTATAGTCTTGCCCCTATAATACCCCCGATTATTACGGGAATTGCAACATCAAAGATTACGTCGGGATTAATATCTTTATAAAACTTTTTGCATATAAAATACGACACCAAAAGTCCGACCACAATGCCTACAGATATACAAATTCCGTAGTAATGTACGGACAAACTGCCAATATTAAATGCTATTTCGCCGGGGGATGTAAACATTACGAATATTTTTCAACCTCTTTTTGTAAGTACTCAATTTTATTGGAAACCTCTTCTTTTCTGTCAGAATTAGGTTCTTTTTCTAAATACGTTTGGTAGGAGTCTATTGATTTAGTAAATAAATCAACGATTTCTGATTTTTGTTCGACAGACAATTCTTTTTTAGTATCGTCGATTAAATCATCATCGTCATCATCATCATCGTCTTTTTTAGGTGGGTTAATAATATCTTTTGCCGCATTTTCATAGGCTACCGCTATGGAATAGTATGCAAGTGCGTAATCAGGATTTATTTTAAGAGCATCTTCAAAAGCATCAATAGCATCGGCATATTCTTCCGCTTGAGTATATGCAATACCGAGATTGTAATGAGTTTCAAAAATAGTGCTATCCAAATCTATACTTGATTTAAACCTGCCGATAGCATTTTGATAATCTCCCTTATCCATATATTCTTTCGCCTTATTATTAAGTTCCTGAACAGCCAAGTTGTTAATGCAGGCTGTTGAAATTACCGAAACCATCAATATTAAAATTAGTAAAAGTGTTTTTTTCATTAAAATATATTCTCCTTATTTTGAAATAATATCACAAACAGTTTAAAATTACAAATTTTTAATAATTAATGATATTTTGTATCACGGGGCTTGATGTTTTTTCGAACATGGTATATAATGAGAATGTAGTTAAAAACCAAGGAGGTATTTTATGAAGAAATTATTCACCCGACCAGGGGGGGGGGGCGTTTAGTCTAAGATGTCCTAAGGACGCGGATTTTGCTCTCGAGGGCAAGGGGGCGTTATGTCTCAACGTTAGTGAGGACGCGGTTTTAGGTCTTAAAAATTTTGATTGGGCGTCAAAAACCCGTCATTCTGAAACGCCGAAGGTGGGTTCAGAATCTGTTAATGACATAGGATCGCGACGCTCCTTTCAGTCGCTCGCGATGA
>JAFUZZ010000079.1 GCA_017476325.1 bacterium
ACGTATCACAAACTTTTTGACGGACTGATTAACAACTGTACGGCGTACGATAACGGAGAGTGTTCACAATGTGAGAACGGGTATCGAAACAACGGAACGAGTTGCAGGGATATTCGAGAAAACACGTGTGACACCTACTCAGGTACTACGTGTACAAAATGTACAAGCGAAAATCTCTTGGTTGACGAAGATTGTATCAGTATGACCTCTTTACACTGTAAAGCATCAGATGACGGAAAGACATGTAAAACATGTAATGATTATTACATGTCAAATAATGGAGCATGCGAAACGGGGAACATAACCGGATGTAAAAGTTATGATGGAACAACTTGTGATGTTTGTGAAAATTCATATACAAAATATGAAAATAATAATTGTTATAAAACGGCAACTGTTCCTGAAAAATGTTCAACAATAACTTCTTCAGGCTGTATTTTAAATGATGGTACTCAATTAACTAAAATGACTGTTGGTACTGAGGAAATTTATGTTTCGGAAACTTTAGATAATAACCATGGAAAAGGCACTTTTGAAGTTGATGGACAGACATTCCCTGATTTATGGGCAGGAGCGGTTGAGGACTGTGAAGCAAAAGGTATGACTTTGCCGTCAAGTGATACTTTAGTAAAAATGGCTCAAGAAAATAAATTACCGATTTATGACGGTAATTCTTTACATAGTGAATTATGGTCCAGTGACGGATGGGTTGTATATGATTATAAAGATAATACTGTACATGGAACAGGTGGAGCGTGTGCGAATTGTGCTAAATTTATTTGTGTTGCGCAATAGCCTGTTATATTTTTGTCAAAATAAACCAAATCTTCAAGAGGATGTCTAAACCGGCATCCTCTTGACTTTGCTGTTTAATTTTAATATTGCTTGTTATAGTAATATATTTATTTACAAATAAAAATTTTTCTTATATCATTAAGAAAAAGGAGTTTTAATATGTACGCAATTATTTTAGCAGGAGGTTCCGGAAGTCGCTTGTGGCCTTTATCAAGGGAGTTATATCCTAAACAGCTTTTGAATATTAACGATGATAAAAGTCTTTTACAATCTACTTTTTCAAGATTAAATGCTTTTATTGAGGCCAAAAATATTGTCAGTACAACAAATACAAAACATGTTGCCAATGTAAAACGTCAACTTGGAGAGCTTTCATCTGACATAAGTGTTTTGTCTGAACCATTGGGCAGAAATACAGCTCCTGCCATTGCCGTTGCAACAAAATATTTAATCGAGCAAAGCGGTGACGACGTGATTCTTGTTGTTCCGTCTGACCATTTGATTAACGATACGGAAAAATTTAAGGCGACTGTTGAAAAAGGTGCAAAACTTGCGCAAGATGGTTACGTCGTAACTTTTGGCATTCAGCCCGATTATCCCGAGACAGGTTACGGCTACATCAATGTTTCCGATGAAAACCTCTTAGACGGATACAAGGTTAATCGTTTTGTTGAAAAACCTGACCTTGAAACCGCAAAAAAATATTTGGCTAGCGGTCAATATTACTGGAATAGCGGTATTTTTATGTTTAAAGCATCCGTTATGCTTAAAGAAATTGAAAAATATGCTCCCGATATTTTTGTTTCGTTGAAAAATTTTGATTTCTCAAAATCTGATAAAATAGAATACAACGCGTTTGAAAAAATGCCAAGCATTTCTATTGACTATGCCGTTATGGAAAAATCCGATAAAATCGCTCTTGTTAAATTGGAAAGCGATTGGAATGATTTAGGCTCATGGCAGTCAATTTATGATATTTCACAAAAAGATGTTAACGGAAACGTCTTTATCGGACATGTTTTGGACGAGAATTCAAAAAACACTCTTGTGTATTCTTCCTCAAAACTCGTTGCAACAATCGGATTGGAAGATGTTATTCTTGTCGAAACTGAGGATGCTGTTCTTGCTTGTAAAAAAGACAAAACTCAAGATGTTAAAAAAATCTACGAAACTTTGAAAAAACAGCATGATGATACGTATCTTGTACACAAAACAGTTTATCGTCCTTGGGGATTTTATACCGTAATTTCTCAGGGCAAAGGGTTTTTGAGCAAGTTAATCCACGTTAACTGCGGACAAAAACTTTCTGTTCAATCTCATGAACATCGCAGTGAACATTGGGTTGTAATGTCAGGAACCGCGAAGGTTATATTGGAGGGCAAAGAATACATTCTCTCAAAAGGTCATAGCATAGATATTCCGCTAAAAGCCATTCACTCCTTGCAAAATCCTTACGATGAAGATTTAGAAATTATTGAGGCTCAACTTGGCGATATCTTGTCTGAGGATGATATCGTTCGCTATGAAGATATGTACGGCAGAGTTTAAAAGATATTTTATATATTTTATGATGAAAAGAGGGTAACGAAAACACGTTACCCTCTTTTGGTATTATTTATTATTTGTCAGGTTTCAAATTCATTTTCTTGGCTTTGTTTTGATAAAAAATGAAATAGTTTGAAATAAGACTGTCCGGAGGTCCGTCAAGTCCGACAACACGGGAAACATAAAAATCCCGTTTTGTTACGTATTTTGGTGTTACATTACAAATAACAGCAAACGGTGTTCTGCGCTTTCCGTTTTTATCGTACTGCGGAATTCTTCCGTTATATTCATAAAAACAATCGTAAGGTCTTGGAACAACACATTTTACAGAGTTGAGTCTGTCGCCCGAAACTTCAACCAAGCAGTCATCTTTTCTGTTTTCATAATCATTGATTACCGTTGACCTTTGTCTGTCCATCGGTGAAATGATTAAATCGTATTCGCTTAAATCTTGCGTATCAAAAGACAACCGTTCAGGTTCGCCAATGTCAATTTTATATCCTTGTAACATCAACTTGCCATAGCCGACATAATTCATTGATGATTCAGGTAATAATAAAATTTTTGTACCCGGTTTATATTTCGTTATGTGATGGCGGACTTTACAATCTACCTGTGTACCTTCAGCAGAATAGTAATCGCTGCAAATTGCTATTTGACGTACCAATTTTATTGACGGATTGTGTTTGATATATTTTACTACTCTCACAAACGGTCTTACCCAAATGTGTGTTGATACGAATGCCAAATAAAAAATTGAAAAGTAAATTATTACATATTTTAGCGGGTTTTTGTTTGAATAATATGTGTAAGCAAGTATAGGGCAGGATAAAACCATAAATGCCATTAAAAATCTTACGCTGTATGACATGTATGAAAGTAAACAGGATATTACTATAAGGTTAATTAATAACATAAGCGAATAAATAAATAACATTTTTTTTGTTTTATTTTTTGTAAAACCCGTAAACAGTGTAAAAATCCAACAAGGCAGGAATACCAAAAATCCTAAAATTCCGCCGCCCATACACTGTTCTATAAGCGATCTTTGGAAATAGTCGTTTGTCGTATAAAGTCCGTCTTGCATGTTTGCAAGTCCAAAAAATGCAAGTGTTCCGTCTTTAATTTTTAACAAATCTTCCATCATGTAATCGCCCCAGCGGAAGCCCGTAAAATCAAAAAACATAAAGATATATTTTAAAAAGTTTGCAAAAGCCCCTTTTATTCCGTAGTAATTTTTGGAAACTATCATAAAATATTCAGGGCCTGCTATATTTTTGTATTCTATAAAATTTAATACGTAATTATATGCGGAAAAGATTACAAAATTTATAATTCCATAGCCTATAAATATTCCCAAAGGTTTGAATTTTTTGTAATAAAAGCAAAGTGTCAGCATAAAAAATCCGACAGCCGGAATCATTATTATTGAAGGAGTTTTTGTTCCGATTGCTATTGCATAAGCCAGTGCAGCCATAAATACAGGGATTTTTTTATCCGTTTTTAAAGCCGTCCAAAACATATACATTGCTGAACCTATTAATGCCGTTAGTATAATGTCTGTTTCCGTGCTTGATGCCTGAACAATTACCGATGCAAAAGAACTAATTATAAAAATTACCCATAATCTGCGGCGATATGAAAATTTTAAATATCCCATAATGTCAAAAGCCGTAACCATTGACATTATATACCCAACAAACGCAAAGCAAGGTAATAAGACATCTTTTTTTATAAAGAGTATTACCCACGCATATAAAATTTCTGAATTTATAGGCAAACACAAGGCTCTGATGTCATTGGTTACAAAGTGATTAAGATTATGATTTGCAACGAAGAAAAAACTCCTTGCTATATGGTACATTTTGCCGTCCCCGCTTGTTACGGGCATGATGAAGGCTAAAAATGCCGCAGTAAGTATAAATATTGCATAACAAATTCCAAGAACAATTAATGTCTTATCAAGTTTGAAGGAATTTTTGATTTTTTTAAAAAATCTTTTTGTAACGTCTTTTTCAAAATACCAAAGCGGACGATTTTTCTTGTTCCAAATTTTGTAGGTTATAATTGAAATCAAAATATTAAACGTCAAAACCGCAGGTGTTGTTATTGCGTTAAAGAGGGATAATATTTCAAATGTTAGAACCACTTGCGCAAATGCGATAATCGGAATATAAAGCAGTCCGAGCGGGCTGTTTTTTTCTGCAAGCAATGATGAAATCAGGTATGAACTTGCAAAAACCAATATAAACGATATCGCAAAAAGTATTATGCCAAATATTATCATTTTTAACCTTTCATTATGTTATTAATTGTAGAAACCATTGTGTTTTCATATTTTTGAGTCAATTCTTGCGTTGACGCCTCAAAACGAAGAGTAAACACAGGTTCGGTGTTACTTTGTCTTATCAGTGCAAATCCGTCGTCAAAAATTATCCGCAGACCATCCAGTGTAATTATGTCTTTAATTGTTTCACCAAACAAATCCCGATTTGAATTAAGTAATTTTTCAAAAGCTTCAAGCGTCGGTTTTTTAAGTTCATTAGGGCAAGAAAGACGAACTTCTTCAGATGAAAACACTTCTTCGAATGGTTTTAATAAATTTTCGACTTTAAAGTTGCCGTCTTGTTTTTTGTGTTTTGCAACGATTTCTATGATACGGCATCCTGCATAAACAGCGTCATCAAAACCGTAATATCGGTCTTTAAAGAATGTGTGTCCGCTCATTTCGCCCGCAAGAATTGCACCTGTTTCTTTCATTTTTCCTTTAATAAAACCATGACCTGTTTTGCACATAATTGCTTCTCCGCCGTATTCGTTAATTTTATCGTACAAAACTTGAGAGCATTTTACTTCGGATACCACTTTAGGCATGGGGGTGTTATTTTCTTTTGCGGTATCAATAATATCTTTTGCATATATTAATAAAAGTTTGTCTCCCGTAACGGCATTTCCTTTTGAGTCAATAATACCTATTCTGTCGGAATCTCCGTCAAACGCAATTCCTAAATCTGCTTTTTCTTCAACAACTTTTTTTCTTATAACATCAAGTGTTTTTAAATCGCTCGGGTTTGGATGGTGGTTAGGAAAACTCCCGTCAGGTTCGGAGAAAAGTTCCACAACATTGCATCCAAGCTCTCTGTAAAGTTGTGGTGCAACAATTCCGCCGGTTGCGTTCGCACTGTCAACAACCACTTTAACACCGATGCCGATTTGTCCGAAACGATTAATCATGTCGTTTTGGTAATCTTTGATAAGATTATATTCTTTTAAATTCCCTTTTTTATCTGATAGTTTATCAATGCCGAAAGTAATTTCTTTAACTTCCTGAATTTGGGATTCGTTCAAGGATTGGTGATTATATGTCATTTTCAAACCATTGTATTTTGGAGGATTGTGGCTTGCCGTAACGATAAGTGCTCCGTCGATTTTTTGACCGTTAACGCCCGCAAATTCGGAATAATATCCGATTGGAGTCGGAGCAAGTCCCATGTCAATGACGTTTGCACCTTCGGAAACCAAGCCTTTTATTAGTGCATCCGATAATGATTTTGAATGTAACCTTGCATCGCGGCAAACGCTAAGATTAAGTTGTTCAGGAGTTTTGCCCGATTTTTTTTGAACATATTTTACAAACGCCTGACCCACTTTGGTGTATAAGTTTTCGTCGATTGTTTCGTTGTAAATTCCTCTAATATCGTTTTTTCCAAATGCTGATGAATATTTTTCCATTTTTCCTATCCCTAATTCTGTCCTTTTATAATATAATATTAACATGAAAAAAATGTCTTATGTGACAACGAGTATTTTATTTATTTTGCCTGCATTTTTAGGAACTCTTGTTTTTATTGTAATTCCTGTTTTTATGTCGTTCGGATTTAGTTTTATTGACTGGGATTTGCTTAATACTCCAAAGTTTGTCGGGTTGTTAAATTACAAAGCGGTTTTTTCGGATGAATTATTTTACAAAATATTAGGCAATACGTTTGTTTATGCAATTTCCACTTCTGTTTTCGGGGTAATAATTCCTCTTGTGCTGGCATGTATTTTAAACACAAAAATTCGGGGTTCAAATTTTTATAAAACGGCATATTTTTTACCGTTTGTAACGCCGTTGATTGTTGTAGCAATTATTTGGCAGTGGATTTTTGACCCTAACATCGGGATATTAAACCATGTATTACGAACAAATATTCAATGGCTTTACGATTCAAACTATGCGATGTTTGCGGTGATTATTGTATCAGTTTGGAAATTAATCGGATATAATATGGTTATATTTTTATCGGGGTTAAGCGGAATAAGTCAGTCATTGTTTGAGGCTGCTAAAATTGACGGGGCAAGTAATTTTAGGATATTCAAAGATATAACGGTACCATTGTTATCACCGACAATATTCTTTGTGGTAATAATTACGTGCATAAGTTCGTTTCAGGTTTTTGACTTAATTTATATGATGACCGAGGGGGGACCGTTAAACAGTACGAACGTACTTGTTTATTCAATATATCAAAACGCGTTTGAATATTTCAGGATTGGATATGCAAGTGCACTTGCTTATGTGTTGTTTTTTATCATTTTAATTTTGACAAGTATTCAGTGGAAGTTAAGAACAAAACTTGTTTACAATGAAAAATAAAAAACATGGGTGTAGCAAAAAGGTGTGCAAGTTCAAATATATGAAAGACAAAAGTAGTCTAATATGGTTGCACACAGAGCCCGAATTTTTCGAGTGAATATATCGAGTAAGTTGGAAAAAACGTGAGTCGAAAAATTCGAGAAAGGCTGTTTCTGTTGGTCCCCATCATGGGGTGTGAAAGTTCAAATACATGATAGACAAAAGCAGTCTAATATATATTGAACCGGCAAATAGGGGTTGAAGTTTTTTGAGACATGGGATATAATGAGAATGTAGTTAATAAAACAGGAGGTATTTTATGAAAAAATTATTCACCCGAGT
>JAFUZZ010000080.1 GCA_017476325.1 bacterium
AAACGTTGTTGGTTTTAAGGTATTTTGAAACGAGTTCTTTGTTTTGACTGTTTTGCATTAGGGTAGGTACTGTCATTACTGCGATTACGCCAAGGATGCCGATAGTGAGCAGGACTTCCGCTATTGTGAAGGCGCTGCTTCGCTTCGCTCGCAATGACGGGTCGGTGAAACCCCTCATCCGCCCTTCGGGCACCTTCTCCCTTGGGGAGAAGGATAATACTCTTTCCCCCTCGCCCTTTGGGAGAGGGCTGGGGTGAGGGCTATGTTTTGCGTCCAATGCGGAATTGGAACTCCATCCGTCACCCTGAACTTGAGACAAAGCGAACCGTTGAGGTTGACCGAAACGAGTGAGCCTGTCGTCGGTAGACATCAGGGTCTGTTTTTGTGACACGGCTTTAACAGATTCCGAAACGAGTTCGGAATGACGGGTATCGAGTGCGCCTGAAATTGCCACGCTCACTTCGTTCGCTCGCAATGACGGGTCGGTGAAGCCCCTCATCCGCCCTTCGGGCACCAATACTCTTTCCCCCTCGCCCTTTGGGTGATGGCTATGTTGTGCGTTCAATACAGAAAACTCAAAATTTTTATTCATGAAATCTCCTTTCATATTTTAGTAATTTATCGATATAAATTATCATATTACCGGATTATATATAGTAATATAATAATTTATACTACAAATCATATCATATATTATTAAAAATTACAAGTGTTTATTTCATTTTTGTAAAGAAATTTACATGTTTAAATGGGTAATTATGGATGAAGAAATTGAAAAAAAATTATTTGGCAAACGCATAAGAGAACTTCGTAAAAATTTACATTTGACCCAATTTGAGTTAGGAGAAAAAGCCAACATAGATCAAAGACAAATTGCATATATTGAATGCGGACACAGCATGCCATCCGTTAAAACTATGATTAAACTTGCTGAGGTTTTTGATTGTCAATTAAAAGATTTGTTTGATTATATTCATTTAAAAAAAATTGAAATTAACATAAAAGAAGATATTCAAAAAAAACTATTTAGACTTGATGAAAAAAAAATGATTTTATTTAATAAAATATTAGATATTATAGAAAAGTATCCTCTTTAATATATGGCAATGACGTACCACCGTCACCCTGAACTTGGTTCAGGGTCTGTTTTTGTGACACGGCTTTAACGGATTCCGAAACGAGTTCGGAATGACAGGTTTTAATACGCGTCTTGGATTGCTTCTACGGTTATTTATTTAAACAATGACAGGACCTTTGCTTTAGTTTCTTCTTTTCTTTCGGATTTTAACTTATCCGGAAGTTCATAACATTTTACACATCTTGCCTCGTAAGTCTCATCTCCGCCTATCATAATCAACGGAGAATTTTTATCCGCCGGCTGTCCGTCTATTAATCTCTGTGTACGCGTCGCATGGTCACATCCGCATTTCATACAAACTGCCGTTAATTTATCAACACGCGTTGCAATAGCAAGCAGTTCAGGCATTTTGCCAAACGGTTCCGCCTTGAAATCCAAATCCAACCCGGAACCTATTACTTTTTTACCATCTGACATTAGTTGTTTTATAACTTCTATTATTTCTCCGTCAAAAAATTGCAACTCATCTATAGCAACTATTTGATCTTCATCTGTTACTTCATCCAATATTTGCAAGGAATTCTTTACTTTTACAGCCTCTAAAAACATGCCGTTTCTTGATTTTATATAATCGCCATGCTCTCTTGTGTCCAGTACCGGCGATATTACTTTTACCCTCTTTTTCGCTATAATTGCTCTTCTTATTCTTCTAAGCAACTCCTCTGTTTTTCCGCAGCTCATTGGGCCCGTAATTAATTCGAAACTATATCCTTCCATCTGAATTCCTTTCCTGTGTTCTTTGATTATAAAACTAAAAATTTTCTTTTTAAATAATATTTTAATTAATGTAAAATTTATTTTTTTTTGTGTATTTTTTTTTATTTGTTGTATAATTATCTTGTAAATAGTCTATTAGGAGAAAAAAGAATGAAAGTTAGAATTGAAGACAGTTGTATCGCTTGCGGTGCATGTGAATCTATTTGTGATGCAGTATTCTCTGTAGAAGATATTGCTAAAGTTAACGAAGCAAATGTTGCTGCTAACGAAGACGGAGTAAAAGAAGCAGCGGAATCTTGCCCTGTTGGTGCTATCGTTATCGAATAGTTTATAAATTTTAAAAAAAAATTTTAATGAGAGTGACTAAAAAGTCATATTGTCATTCTGAATTTATTTCAGAATCTGTATAAATGTAACTGTAACAGACCCTGAACCAAGTTCAGGGTGACAAGTTTGGTGATGTTTTAGATTTTTTAGTCACTCTCATCTTTTTGGAGGATTTTTTAAAAAAAACTTTAAAAATTTGTCAAAGTTTTTTAAAATAATGTCGATAATGATTATGAAAAATTATAAGGTTATTGATGAAGGAATGCGAAATGACAAAAAATGAAAATGAACAAGGCGTTTCACTTTTTAGCAAATCTCTTGATTTATTGGAAGATGACCCGCTTGAGGAAATATTTGCGCTCAATCTTGGAGATTTTGTTTCCGAACATTTTATCTCTAAAGATTTAGCCGCAAAAATAGGTAAAAAAGACAAAACCGAGGGACTTAAAAACCAATTAAAAGAATTAATTTCTATTTATTCTCTCGATAATACCCTGTGCGTGCTCGGTTTTACTTCAAAAGAAGATTACGTTATTTACAACTCTATTGCAAAAACTATTATACAAATGGTTGATGTTGATGCATGCCATATTTACTTGAACAAAATAAACGCAAAAGGCTTGGACAGAGATGATTTAGACCTTATTTTAGTCGGTTCGTCCATAGAATTCGACGGTGATATTTACTCTCACCACATCGGTTATAAAATTGATGACAAAAATATCGTTTGCAATTCTTTTATTAATCGTGAAATTATCGAGGCGGATAAACTTTCTCATCCTAACAAAATTCTAAACGAAGAAAATGTTAAAAACGTGACTGTAATTCCTATGCACAGCAATACAAACTCTGTCGGAGTTATTGTTCTCGAAAGTTATGAAAACAAAGTTTTGAACAAAGAGTATGTTAACCTCATTGATATAATAGCAAAACTTTTCTCAACTTCTTTAAACTTGCAAAAAATGATTGAAGAGGTTTCAAACTTAATAGAAAGAGATGACACAACCGTTAGTGAACTCCAACATTTGAGGGCGGAATTGACGGCTTTAATCGGAGATTTGGGCGATCATCAACAAATTTTTGTAAAACATCTTGCATCTGCTGTTGATGTAAAAGGACAGTATAAGACTTCTCACTCTCAAAATACTGCTGATTTAGCAAAATCTATTTGTAGAGAATTAAGTCTTAACGAAAAAACATCAGATTTAATTTACTATGCAGGATTGTTACAAAACATCGGAAAGATTACTCTGCCGGAAAAAATATTTAACCAAAAAGGAACTCTGTCTTCAGAAGACTGGAAACAGTTGCAAAAACATCCTAATGTAGGAATTAACATCTTAATGAATATAAACTTCTTATCAGAGGTAATTCCATACATTCATTATCACAGAGAACGTTATGACGGAAGCGGCGAACCTGAGGGACTAAAATCAATGTCTATTCCATTGGGTTCAAGAATTATAGCAGTTGCGGACGCTTATTCGGCAATGACTACGGACAGACCGTACAGAAAGGCTTTGTCAAAAGAAGAGGCACTTGATATAATCAGAAAAGAATCCGGCACAAAATGGGATCCTGTTGTTGTTAATGCGCTTGAGCAGGTTGAAAAAAACTGATTTTATTTTTAGTAAATAACTTTGTAGAATAATTGTAGAAAAGTTGTTTGTTTTCTACAATTATTTTTTTGTAGAATTTAGAATGTAGTTTTTAACAATTTAATTAAAACTATCTACAAGTTTTTTACAATTTTATCGACAGAAAAAGTTTGATTATTATTTGATTTAGAAGTTTTTTTTTACAAATAAAACGGCTTTATTATTATGATTTATTTTTTATATATTTTTATTATTAATATATAATAAAGAAATTGAAAATTTTTTTGTAAATAGATATTTGGGGTTGAAGTTTTTTGAAACATGGTATATAATAATGAAGTAACCAACAAATTGGAGGATGATTTTATGAACAACTTTTTTAACCCGACTAGGGGGGGGGGGCGTTAGGTTCCAAAGGTAGTCAG
>JAFUZZ010000081.1 GCA_017476325.1 bacterium
AAATCCACCTGATGTACAACCACCATGACGTATCAGAAACATTCAAACCGTTTATCAAAAGCATAAAATACGAGGATTTTTTGGAGGACAGATACGACTCACTTGTAATCGAAATGTCAGACCCCGATGGCAGATTTGATAAATCCTGGTATCCCCAAAAAGGTGCCAAACTAAAATGCGATATCTCTCTCGGCTCCCAAGTACTTACCTGCGGAACTTTTACAATCGAAACAATAAAACAAAAATATTCAAGCTCCCAAACCACCCTCACTATCGAAGCCTACGCCGTTCCCCTTGATGTTCCGATAAAAAATAAAAATACAACTTTCTTTGAAAAAACATCGCTCTACGATATAGTAAAATTCTATGCCGATAAGTATGACTTTAGATTAATTACAAACGCGTCTAAAGAATTAATACTCGAACGAGTCGATCAGGTGAATATAACAGACTTGAAATTTTTGTGCGATTTGTCAAAAAAATATGGCTACATCTTTAAACTTACCGACCATATAATAACATTTATGAACTTTTTAAACCCTCAACCTGCGTTTACGTTAAGTAAAAAAGATATTCAAACCTTGGAAATAACAGATAATACGGCAATAACATCGGGCTATTTGGAGTATTATAACCCGATGAAAAAAGATTTGGACATAGTGCAAATCGGAAAAGTAAACGACGGAAAAAATATCTTGCAAATGCGCCAAAAGTTTAATTCCCACGCAGAAGGACAAGCGATATTAAGTTCGGAACTGTTGCGCACATCAATCGAGCGAAACGGACAACTATCTCTAACAACTCCGAAATACAACTTTGTATCGGGAATGGACTTTAGCCTGCAAGAATTCGGCGTTCACAACGGTACATATAAAATAACGCAAACTGTGCACTATATTTCCAAAAACGGCGACTGGCAGGTTGCAGGAAAGTTTAAAGAGTTTCTTCCTCAACAAACTCTCACTGATGAACAGCAAGAACAGCATCAGGCGTATGAGTTTATAGAGTGACTTTAGAATTCAATTTCCTTTTTTATATTAATGATATGCTTTTGAGGGTGACTAAAAAGGAATTTGTCATTGCGAGGAGTGAAACGACGAAGCAGAAAGACAGGAAATCCGCTGCCACGCCGACAAGTCGGCTCGTAATGACGTCAAATTTATATTTTAGTCACCCTCTTTTTTTATGAATTAGGCATCAAGACGGAAATGCTTGCGTGGTCTATTGTCAAATATTTATTTGCGCACTCACGCAAATCATCTGCCGTTATGTGTTCCAAAACGCTCAAATATTGTTCTATTTGTTCTAATCCGCCGCAAACAGTCATATAGTAACCTATTGTTTCGCCAATTTCCGACACTGTTTCCGCATTAAACGCAAATTGTGATTTAATCTTTTTCTTTGCCTTTTGCAACTCTTCATCTGTTACGTTTTCTTTTAATATTAAATCAATTTGTTCTTCAATCTGTTTTAGTGCCTCTTCTTTTTTATCAGGTTTGAAATTCGCCTGAACAAAGAAGTTATTTCCCTCTTTAAATTGATAATGTTCCGCATTAACCATATTGAAAATCGGTTCGTCAACTTTTTCTATTAAGTTTTGGTTTAATCTTGAACTTGACCCGTCGCCCAAAATTATTCCGACCATTTCCATAATAATAGTTTCGCGCAAATCCGTTGCCTGTGAACATAAATACCCAAACATCATAAACGCGGAGGTGATTTCGGATTTTTGTTCGTTATAAACAGTTTTTTCTACAGGTTTGTCAAGTTCTCTCTCAACATGTTTTGTGTTTCTTTCGCCCCATTGAGAAAATTCCGCGATAACTTTCTTCAAAATCTCTTCGTGATCAAAGTCGCCGACAATAATTGTTGTAATGTTTTCGGGAGTATAAAAACTTCTGTAGTAATCCATAATCTCTTGTTGAGAAACTTTAGATATAATTTCAGGAGTTCCGATAACATCCATTTTATAAGGGTGTGAGGTATAAATTCCATGGTTGCATACGTTATAAACCTTTGTCCAAGGTTGATCCTGACGCATACGAATTTCTTCGATTACAACATGACGTTCTTTTTTGTCCGTTATATTTTTATCGTTAATATCAAATGGCGCACCCATTTCATAATCGGGAACAACAGGATCTTGCATCATATCTGCATGAAGTTCAATGGCTGTGTAAAAATTGGCATTGTCATCCCCTTTTGGCAGTGTTACGTAATAGAAAGTATAATCTTTCCATGTCGCGGCATTAACGATAGCACCTTTGGATTCCAAAATTTTGTCAAATTCTCCCGCCTTATGTTTATGCGTTCCTTTAAACATAAGGTGTTCCAAAAAATGAGAAATCCCGTTGTTTTTAGAACTTTCGTTAATAGAACCGGTTTTAACCCACGAACTTACGTTTACAAGACCGCCCTCTTTATGGGCTAAAACTACAGTATGACCGTTATCCAATGTGTATACTTCAACTTCCTTTGTTAAAAACGGATATTTTATTAATTTTTTCTTCATATTTTAAACTCTATTATAACTAACCGATTACACTATTTATTTTAACTGATTTAAGAATTATAATCAACCCCTGCGTAGCGATTTTTTAATCATTAAATAGAAACAGCGTTAAACATCTTCTTTGTCATCATATTTACTGTAATATGAATACATGTTGTCAATTTCTTTCTTTATTTTTAACCTTGTGTCTATCGGTGCAAGAACTTCACAGCATCTTCCATATCTTAAAAGTCTTTTTATCAGAAGATTCTCAGGCTCCAATGTGCTTGTAATCGTAATACTTCCGTCGGGATTCCAAATTGCATGTTCGCCAACTCTCAGTCTGTAGCGTTTCTTTAGTGTTCCCGTTATTTTGAACGATACTGAACATTTGGGTTCCTTGACTATTGATTTTGTATTCATTTGTTCAATGTTTTTGATTTGGTTTATATCTATATTGTAAATCTTATCCGATATGGATATTTTAAAGAAAACTTTATTTCTATCGCCTGTTTCCAAATCCAACGGTGTTGCCAGGTAAGTTGTGCCGTCAAAGGTCTCAACTTTTACGACAAGTCCGTCTTTAATAAAATTTTCCAGTTTGGATATAAACTGTTTATCCGGTAGCAAACCAAGCGGGTTTTGATGATTTATGGATTTTAGTTTTAACAAGGCATTTTCGGTTAAATGTTTCGAAAATTTGTACAAAAGCTCTTGAAGCCTTTGTTGAGAAGTCGTTTCGGGAAAATTATATTCGGACAAAACTTTTAATCCTTCTAATTCGTCATCCGTTATGTCATAATACGGAGGAGTATGTTTTAGTGAATATTTTTCATTCTCTTTTGTAACCTCAAGACCGACAAATAGCAGGGTATTTATATATTTATAAAGTGTTTCGTTTGAATAAATTTCGCTGTCGTCAAAATGTTTTTTAAGTTCGTTTATACTCATATCTCGTCTGCTCAGAAGTAAAAAAGTCTTGAATACTCTGTCTTCGGAGTTACTCTTCTTATGATTTTTCATAATATTTTTGCATCTCTTTTAATTCTTTTATCACTTTTTGAATAAAATGTTTCGGCGTTAGAACCTTACAAGATTTTCCCAGCCCCAAAATTTTTTGAAGCAGTCTGAAACCATCTTTCTCAATGAATTCAACATAAATTTTGTCCGTCTCTTTTCGGAGTAATTTTTCATGTTTTTGAAGTTTAAAATCTCTTTCGTAAATCTCACATACCGCACTTTGAATTCTAAAATCAGAAAGTTTGTTGTAATTTTCTATTTGATGAATTTCTTTTATCCTGCTGATTGGCAAAAAAGAATTTATTTTGTATTTTAAATTATAGCCCTCAACATACAATTTATCGGAACGGATTATAATATTTTGGCAGCATAGTTTAAACTCTTTTATTCCCGAATTTGGTGCTTCATATTTGATTTTGATTAACTTTTTATTCTTACAGCAGAATTTAATTGTTCTGTATATATCTTCATTAATTTTATTAATAAGCAGTAATCCATGCAAAAAATCTTTTGTATCAAGACTTTTGGACATTGCAATCATTTTCTTGATAATATTCTCAAACTTTTCCAGCTTTTCAACGGAACCTTCAAGCAAAATCCGCTTAAAGGCTTTGCGCAAAACTTTCAGATGTTCTTCTTCGATGTCAAAACAGACAGGATTGTACGTCATTACAAATTTGTTGGCAGTGGCTTTCGTTGCTTTTGAGATTTGGCATCCGTTATTGCGCAGAGAGTTAATGTCGTTTCGTATTGTGTCATAAGAAACGCTTGTCCCGAGGTATTTGTTCGCCATTAAAAAGTTTTTTATTTCGTCTAAAGTTTTGGGGCCATTCCATAACAACTTATATATTAGCATTGTTCTGTAACCCGTCAGTGAAATAAAAGTTGATTTAATGCTATCTGTATTAATGAACTCTTGCATAGTTATTTTAAATATTTTGTTCGTGTTATAATAATTTTGTTATGAATTATATATTTTACTTTTTGATAATAATTTCAATAATTGTCGGCGCATCTAACGGTAAATTACCTGATGTCGTCAATGCTATTTTAACAGGAGCAGAAAAATCTGTAAAGATTGCTTTTTCACTAATCGGGATAATGGCATTTTGGCTGGGGATTATGAAAATAGCCGAAAAATCAGGACTTGTAGAAAAATTTGCAAAGCTTATTAAACCGATTACAAAACGTTTATTTAATGAAATTCCTGACGGGGACCCCGCAATCGGGGATATTGCAATGAACTTTTCCGCGAATGCACTTGGACTTTCTAATGCTGCTACCCCGATAGGTTTGAAAGCTATGGAAGAGTTACAAAAACACAACAAGAACAAAAAAACCGCATCAAATGCTATGTGTATGTTTTTGGGCATGAACACCGCAAGTTTTCAACTTGTTCCGGCAACCGTAATTGCCGTTCTTGCGGGTGCAGGTTATAAAAATCCGACTGAAATTATTGCTCCGACGCTGATTGTAACTTCTTTTACATTTATTTGTGCAATAGTTTTGGCAAAAGTTTTTGAAAAACTTTCACCGCCGCAAGAAATTGAGGAGGTGGCGGAAAATGCTTGATTTAATTTCTCTCTGGGCTTTACCCGTAATTATTGTGTTTATTTTAACTTTCGCATTGATAAAGAAGGTTCCTTTGTATGAAACTTTTACGGATGGTGCAAAGGACGGATTTAAGGTCGCGGTAAACATAATTCCGTATTTGGTTGCAATAATTGTGTGTATATCAATGTTGAGAGCATCCGGTGCTGTTGAAATGTTGGCAAACTGTTTGTCAGGTATTTTAACAAGGTTTAATATTCCGGCGGAAGTTTTGCCCGTAATTTTTGTAAGACCGCTTTCGGGTTCTGCGGCTTTGGGTTTGTTTTCCGACATAGCGACAGTTGATGTGAATTCTTATGCAACACAATTATCCGCCGTAATGGTCGGCAGTTCGGAAACAACGTTTTACGTTTTGGCTGTTTATTTTGGCTCCGTTGGTATTACGCGATATCGGTATGCCTTGTGGGTCGGAATTTTAGCGGATATTATCGCGGCTGTTATGTCGATTGTGGTTTGTAGCTATATATTTCTCTAAATCAATATTTTTATAATTTCCCGGTTTAAATTCCCGCATTTTTATTTTTGTGGGAATGGTGTGTTACAATTCTTTACAAATGTAAATTAAAAAAGGCAATTTTTGGGAAAGCATGGACTTTATATACATGTAACACGACGGAGAAAAGAGCATGAGTTATTCAGTTAATTTTAATCAACAACAATATCCTGTAAATTTTGGTTCTCAACAGTTAACACCTGCTCAAATAGCAGAATACACAGTTGCTGCTACAGAAGCAACAAAAGACGAGTCAAAAGTTACTGACGGTGTTGGTCTTATGTCTGTTTTCTCTTTAGCTTCAGGTGCTAATCAAGTTAGAAAATATTCTAAAAATACAGGAAAATCTTATTCTCAATTATTTAATGAAACAAAAGAAGCTGTAAAAGCTGATTCAAAAACTTTGTCAGAAATCACTAAATCAACTGACAGAGCAAAATTATTAAACGAATTAACATCAAGAAATAAATTAAACCAAGAAATTTTCAAAACACAAGCATCTCTTCCAAACGGTAAAAAATTGGAAAAGATGACAGCAGAAATGAAAGAAGCATATAAACAAGCAAATGCAAAATTAACAAAGGCTGCAAATGCAAAAACACAAGCAAGCAGTGAAAAACTTTTAAAGGAAGCAAAAACCTTAATAGAAAAAGCATCAGGAAAAACTACCGCAAAAGCAGCACAAACAGTTTCAACAGCGGCAAAGACAACCGCAGAAACAGCAGCAAAGACAGCAGTTAATACAACAAAAGCAGTTAGCGTTGGTTCTAAAATTTTAAAAGCAGTAAAAGGAAATGCTTTATTTGCAGCGATTGAAGGCGGTGTAGAATTGTTTACTAACGTTCTTCCGACTTTCAAACAACTTGGTGCAAAAAGCGGTATGAAACAAGTAGGAAAATCAACAGCAAAAGTTGCAGCAAGCGTTGGCGGTTGGGCAGCAGGAGCAGCAGTCGGAGCAGCTATCGGTTCTGTTCTTCCGGGAGCAGGAACAGCAGTTGGGGCTGTTGTTGGCGGTGTAATCAGTACAGTATGCAGTTTGATTTGTTCAACAGCAGCAGTTAAGGTTACTGAAAAAATCGTTGGTAAAGATGAGTTAGAACTTGCTCAAGAAAAATCACAACAACCATTGGTTCAAACTCAAACACAAAAACAAACGCAACCAAAAGTTCAAACGGTTGCAACAGCACAACGACCTGTATCAAATCCGTTTGCGTTATATCAATACCAAAATCCATATATGAGTGCATATACAACTCAAGATAATGCTGATAATTTGTTAATGATGCCTGTTAGAGGCGGTTTACAATTTACTGCATAAGAAAGAATCCTTCAATAAAGAATGACCCTCATAAAAGAGGGTTTTTTTATAATACGGGACTTGAAGCGCACGAGAGCCAAAATGGCTTTTTGGGGGCGTTAGGTCTCAATACCGGTGAGGACGCGGTTTTAGGTATTGAAAATTCTAACAGTACGTCATTGCGAGCGACTGAAAGGAGCGTCGCAATCCTATGTTTTAGGCTTTACTTTCGCCGAAGTCCTGCTCACAATCGGCATCCTTGGCGTGGTAGCGGCAATGACAATCCCAACTTTAATGCAAAACAGTCAAAACAAAGAACTTGTTTCTCATTATTTAAAAATGAATAATATACTCTCTAACGCATTAAAGAATACGGAAGCTACAGAACAAACCAAATTCTATAAATTATCAGAAACTGATTTTAAATCAAAATTCGAAAGTCATCTTAAAACAACAGGATGCGACGCAGATGCGGGCGATACAAAATTTACTCCTAATGTATGCTTAACTGACGGTTCACAATTCAAATACGGAACATTCGACGAGTCATGCACAGACAACATTTGTGACACACTTACAATCGACACAAACGGAAAGAAAGGGCCGAACAAAGAGGGCAAAGACAGGTTTACGATGAACCTGACTCCAAACGGGCATCCTCCTCTGAAAAATTTTTATTAAAGTTTTTATATTTTGAGCCGATATGTCATGTATAGATACTAAAAAGTAATTTTTTGGAGTGCAATAATGTCTGTTTTTAAAATTGGTAATTTTAAAAAAGCAAAAGTTGAAGATATAAATTTGACATCAAAAAATATCACTGCTCAAAAAACGGATGAGGCAAGAAATCTTAATCAGTCAATTTTAGATGCAAGTGTTAATCGTTCTAAAGTTGTAGAAGGTAGAGATACTCAACTTAGTTTTTCGGGTAACATGAGTTTAACGGAACTTGAAAATGTTAATGCCGAAGTGAGCAATGAAGAAATTGTTACTCCAACAAAAGAAGAAGTTGAGACAGAAAAAAATAATGCGGTAAAAGCAAAAAGAGCTTTTAACCAAGAACCGTCAGGGACTAAAAGAGAAAGAGAATTACAAAAAGCATATCTCGATGCCGAAAATACCTATGTTCAAAAAGTCTTAGATTGCAAAGAGTCAACCGAAAGTGATTGGTACAATGCGGCAAATGAACTGAAAATTATAATAGATATAACTCATCATCCGGCTGTCCAAGATAAGGTTGCCGTTTCTAAAGAATTACTGGCAAAAGTTCAAGAGAAACTGGATGCTGTTAATGAAGAAAAATGGCAAGAGCTTTTAGGAAGCAGTAAAGATGAACTTGATGTTGATATGACAAAACAAATCGCAGAGGCGTCGAAAAAACAAGTCGGATACAATAAAAAATCTTCCGCTTTGTGTGCTATGTTTGTAAGAGAGGCACTTGAAAAAACAGGTGTTGTTGAAAAAAATGAAACAAGGGTTATTTCTGCTTACATGCTCACAAAAAAATATGAAGAAACAGGTTCCTTTATGAAACTTGATATTCAAAATTATGAAGATTTAAAAGATCTTCCGCCGGGATGTATTATCGTTTGGGAAAAAGGTCCCGGATTCGGTTCCGCTTTCGCACAGCACGGTCATGTCGCTGTTACTCAAGGTGACGGAAAAGCAACCTCAGATTATAACCAAATGATAAAAGATTACGGAACTAAATTCTCAGTTTTTGTTCCTAAAAAAGTGACAACGGAAGAGCGTATTCAAAATGCTCAAAAATCACGAGAAGAGTTCTTGAGTATTCCTAACAGGAAAGCTGCGGACAATATTGTTCGCAAACAGTATTTGTTTGATTATGTTAAAGCGGCAAAAGCAATTTTGGATGATAAAAATGTTTCGAAAGATGAAATCCAAAATTTAATTAAACTCATGGAAGAAGTTAAAACTTCGAATATCGTTCCGCAAGAACAAAGCGTAGCTATTGAAATTCAAAAACTTATTCCTAAATTAAAAGCATTGTTAAAATAATTTGTTACAAAAGTTAATAATATAAAGGTTAAAAAAGCAATTTTTTAACCTTTTTTTTGTTTATAAACATGTAAGAGAGATTCAGAGGATTATCAGATGTACGAAATGGCAAATTTTTTCAATATTTCAACTGCATCATACAATGTAAATCCTTTTATGCGTACAGCAAGAGTTACATCTTCTTCTTACAATTCAAGCATATTTGATAATAAAAGAAATCACTCATCTCAAATTACATCAAACTCAGAATTGCAAAGACAAATCGCTGACATCAGAAGAGAATGTCAAACTCTTAAAGCAGGTTTGACAACACAAACACAACCTCAAAACTTTGCAACAAGAACAATTACCGTTGAACCAATCAATTCAACAACAGAATTGCAAAGACAAATCGCAAACTTGAGAAAAGAATGCGAACAAATCAGAGCAGAACTTTTAGGTTTTGCAACTTCAACATCTTCAACAATTTCAACCTCTTCAACAACGGTTGAAACAAAAAACACAGAAGTTAAAACTCAAAAATCTGTTCCGGCATCAACTTCAACAACAAAATCTTCTTACGGCAGACAAGTTAAAGTTTCAGAATTATCATCAGTGTACAACCAAGAACTTTCAGAAAAATTGGCAAAACAATCATTGAAAGAGTCAGCAGGCAGAACAAAATCAACGGGCTGGTGCGCAAAAGCCGTAAACGATGCACTTGAAAAAGCAGGTTTGGCAGACAAAAATTCAACAAGATGTGCATCAGCATACATGCTTGAAAGAGTTTTCGACAACAATTCATCTTTCAAAAGAGTTAATGTTTCAAGAGATGAATTAAAAAATCTTCCTGCCGGTTGTATCGTTGTATGGCAAAACGGTTACGGCTTCGGAACTGATTTTGCAAAACACGGTCACGTTGTAATTACTCAAGGCAACGGAAAAGCAACAAGCGACTATGTTCAAAATATGAAAGATTACGGAACAGAATTTGCCGTATTCGTTCCTGTTAAATAATTTGGTTTAAGACTCCTTGAATTTTGTTATAAAGGTCTTGCGGGGTCGTTTCGTTTTTGATTACAAAATCGCAAAGCGGAATTTTTTCTTCTTGCTCTAATTGTGATTTAATCCGTATCAGGGCCTGTTGTTCGGTTAGATTATTTCTTTTCATGAGCCGTTGTAATCTTAAATTATCGTTCGCAAAAATAAAGATTGTCTTGTCGAAAAGTTTATCGAAATGAGACTCAAACAGCAGCGGTACGGAAACGAACACCAAATCGGAAGAGCTGTTGTTTTCGAAAAAGTTTAAAACTTCTTTTTTTATAAGCGGGTGTAAGATATTTTCAAGTTTTTGTTTTTGGCCTGAATTTGAAAAAACTATATCTGCCAGTTTTTTTCGGCTAAGTGTTCCGTTTTCACAAATATCAAAATCGGAAAATGCTTCGATAATTAAGTTTTGGCTCGTTTTTAGAAGTTCATGTGCTATTATGTCGGTATCTGCGACGGGATATAAAGTTTTGAGATAATTTTCCGCGAGTGATTTTCCTGATGCAATGTTTCCGACTAGAGCGACTTTAATCATCTTTGCTCCTGTTTAATTTTTTTGAGATAGTCTTTCAATTCTTTAATTTGTTTCGGCTTTATAGGTTTGTATTGACCTTTTTTTAATCCCTCAAGAGTTATTGTGGCATGCTGAACCCTTTTAAGAGAAATAACATTAAAGCCCAAAAATTCAAACATTTTTCGGATTTGTCTGTTTAAACCCTGATAAAGAATGACTTTTAGCATTGTTGATGAGTTTGAAGTTTCCAAAATTTGAGTATCAGCGTACGCGATTTTTTTAGGTTCAATTTCGATGCCCTTAGCCATTTGTTGTTGGTGGTGCAGTTGGACTTTGCCGTCAACGCTTACAATATACGTTTTAGCAACTTTAACAGAGGGGTGAGTAAGTTCGTTGATTAAATCGCCGTCATTTGTCAGAATTATTAACCCGCTTGAGTCTTTGTCGAGTCTGCCGACGGGTTTAAGGTGATGCAATTCCGGCGGCAAAATATCGTAGATAATTTTTCTGCCTTTTTCATCGTTCGCGGAGGTTATATAGCCTGTTGGCTTATAAAACCTGTAATAATCGTGTCTTTTAGGGCGTACGATTTCGTTGTTGATAAAAACTTTGTCTTTTTCCTCAACGTTAAACCCGAGTTCGGTAACTTTTTTACCGTTGACGGAGACATGACCTTGTTCTATTAATTCGTCGGCTTTTCGTCTTGAGCAAATTCCTGCGGATGCTATGTATTTATTTAGTCTCATTTTTAAACGCCTCATACAATTTTGTTGGCATTCTTCTGTAAAGTTTGCCGTTGTTGTCGGTTGCTACGACTTTGACTTTAGCCTCAATAAATAATTTTTCCATATTTTCGTCGTAAATTTTTTGGCAAAAAGTCAAATATAAAGGAGTTATTGTTTCGATTTCGGAGGATACAATGAGGTTATCGTTCAATTTAGCGGGATATTTGTATTTAATCTCAATAGAGGCGACAGGCAGAACGATGTTTTCGTTTTGGAGTTCGATAAGATTGAATCCGAATTGTTCACAAAAATCAATACGTCCTTTTTCGAGCCATCTTAGGTACGCGCCATGCCACACAACGCCGTAGGCATCCGTGTCTGAATAATAAACCTTTGTGTTAAAATGATGTTCCATAGGAATATAATAACATAGAAGTAGTAAAATTTTAATACAGGGGCTTGAAGTTTTTTGAAACATGTTATATAATAAGAATGTTAATATAAAAAACGGAGGTTAAAAACATGAGAAATTTATTGACCCGACTAGGGGGGGGGCGTTAGGTCTTAAAGGTAGACACGGAGCGCACGAGAGCCAAAATGGCTTTTTAGGGGCGTTAGGTCTCAACATCAGTGAGGACGTGGATTTAGGTCTTAAAAATTTTAACGGGGCGTCAAAAGCCCGTCATTTAAAGTCCACATTGGATGCGCAACATATTCTACCATGTCATTGCGAGCGACTGAAAGGAGCGTCGCAATCCTATAGATTAGGAAAAGAAAATAAAAACTGTGCATTCACTCTGGCAGAAGTCTTAATTACCCTTGGTATCATTGGCGTGGTAGCCGCACTAACCATTCCTACCCTAATGCAAAAAATGGATGAACGCGAAACCGTATCAAAATTAAAAAAGGCGTATTCTACTCTATCAAATGCATATTCATTAATAAGTGTGGAACGTGGCGATCCTACAAAATGGTTACAAACGGATGAACCTGACGAAATAGGAAATATTTTTGCCGAACATCTTAATGTCGCTAAAAATTGCGGAACAAGTTCCGGATGTTTTGATTCTGAGAGAACATTAGATCTTAGTGGTAATTTTTACGGAAAAGATATTAACACTAGAGATGATATGGCTAAATTGCTATTATCAGACGGAACAAGTGTGGCTTTTAAATTGGCATCCCCTGATTGTTCTTTGTCAGAAGGTAATACTCCTCAATTATCTGCGCTTTGTGGTTTTATTACTGTAAATTTGAATAAAGGGAAACCTCGAAATGTTTTTGGAAAAAATATTTTTGAATTTATGATAACTAAATCCGGAATTGTACCTTATGGAGTAAAAGGTGCTACAGGTGAAAATTTTGAAACCTACTGTAAAAGAACTTCATCGGGCAATGGATGTACGGCATGGGTTCTATACAACGAAAACTTAGACTATTTGCACTGTGATGACCTCTCTTGGGATGGCAAAACAAAATGTGATTAATCCATGCTCAAATCTTAGAGGGTGACAAAGATTTCAAATAGTCACCCTTTTTAATTCTATGCTGTTTCCTGATTATTTGCCGGAACGTATCCGCCCTCTTGAGGGCATCCTGTTGCATCAAGAGGCATGTGTTTTAATTTGATTGTTTTGTAAATTCGCAACCCCTCAACGGCAACTGCACTCACTCCTGCCGTTATTGCCGCAATCTTGCATCCTTTACCTATTTTTGATAAAATACTTTTTATGCCGCTCTTTGCGGTTTTTGCCGTATTGGCTGCTTTTGGAGTACGTTTTGCGGCAGTTTTAAAACCAAGCCCCTTTTGTATTGATTGCCAAACAGTTTTTTTATTTCCTTTGCCTTTTGTTGCTATTTTTGTTTCGCCAAGAACCCTTGCTCCGATTAGAGCAACGCATGCTCCTACAATTCCTCCGCCGATTTTTGATGCGGCAGAAGATTTGTTAAAGGTGTCATGCCCTAGTCCTGTATTGATTTTTCCGACACCGTATGGGTTATATCCGCCGGCTCTCATGCCCATGCCGTTTAAAGTGTTGGCATAAGTGTCATATCCGATGACATTGTTTGCTGCCAGTAAGTTTAAATCTGTTGAAAAATTCATCATTTTCAATAAACCTCGTTTCAAATAACCCATGCATGTAAAGTTTTTTTTTGTCGAAAAATTGCCCTTTTTTGGAACAAATGTAAAGAAGTGTAACAAAATATCGAAAAAGTGAAATTCGAAGTTAAAAAAAGTTTTATTATATATGTAAGAAGAAAAACAAGTTTAAGGAGAGTTTGGCAATGGCAATGAGTTTTAATGCAGCAGTGTTGGCTGGCGGATCAAAAGCAGCAGGAAATGTGGGTTTGTCTTCAAATCAAAACACGATGAGTCAAGGCGAACAAACAACAAGTTTATTATCAAGCGGAATGGGTGATACATTCTCATTCTCAACAGGAACAGAAGTTGCAATGGGAGCAGAAACAGCGGGTTCAATCGCAATGGGCGTTGAAACAGCAGGCTCTATAGCAATGGGTGCGGAAACAGCGGGAACAATCGCAATGGGTGCAGAAACAGCAGGTTCTGTTGCATTTGATTTCGGCGGTTTCTCATCATCAGATTCCTCAGATTCAGGTTTTGTATGCTAGTAGTTTTTTGCTACTAAGCATACGACGGAATTTTATAAAGATTTAATTTTAAAACTCGAAAAGCCAAAAAACTTGTAAACGGGCGTTCGAAAGGATGCCCGTATTTTCTTTTTGTTAAGTTTTGGTTTTATCGGGATTTTTGTGCATGGAACTGCCAAAAGGGGGTTGAAAATTTTGAAACATGGATTATAATTATAATGTTAATATAAAAAACGGAGGTTAAAAACATGAGAAATTTATTCACCCGACTAGG
>JAFUZZ010000082.1 GCA_017476325.1 bacterium
ATCAAACACAACGGACACCTCTCCATGTCATTACGAGGAAATCGCAGATTTCCGTCGTAATCCTATGACTGCATTCTCCCTCGCCCATTGTGGGGAGAGGGTTGGGATGAGGGGCTTCACACTTGCTGAGGTTCTAATCACGCTCGGTATAATTGGTGTCGTTGCTGCGCTTACGATTCCAACATTAATGCAAAAAACTGATGAAAAAGATATAGTAAGTCATTTGTCAAAAGAGTATTCTGTTCTTTCTCAAGCATGGAAAATGGTTGAACTTGAAAAGGGAACAATAGATAAATGGGGGTTGGAAAAGACCGATACCGGTGTAAATGATGAGTACGGTAACAGAATTTATAACCATTCTGCACAATCTACAATATCTGAAGCCCTACGTAAACATCTAAACGTATCAAAAGTATGTGAGACAGGTCAAATCTGTTATGATAAGCCTAGTTATAATCTTGCCGGAACAAAAATGAGAGATGCCCAAATGGCCGGAACAGGAGATTCTCCGGCAGATGCGTCTTTTTATCTTAGCGATGGTACTTACATAAATTTGGGTTGGTATAATACATCTGAAGAAAGAATTGATGTTTCTGTTACTCTTCCAAAAGGTGGAATGGTATTAGGAAAAACCAGATTCTTTTTCTATATAGATAAAAATGGTTTATTACCTGAAGGCTCTATTAAAAGAATAAATGAATGGAATAACAATTGTAACCCCAATACTAATGGAACTTCTGTTACAAACGGTCGCGGCTGTACTGCTTGGGTAATCTACAATAAAAACTTAGATTATTTACATTGCCGAAACGAACTTTCTTGGAATGGCAAAACAAAATGCGATTAATTTGTATTGGGACAAAAAGGCGAGAGTTTTAAACTCTCGCCTTTTTATTAATAAAAATTCAAATCTTCCGTTAGTTTAAACACAAACACGGAACCTTTTTTTAGGCTTATACTGTTCCCGCGATATTTTATCGCAAGAATTGGGGACAGTAATAAATTCCCCGCATATCCGAGTGTCCCGAAAATTGCCGAGAACGGACACAATATCATTGTAGAACCGTCTTTTGCAAAATTCTTTGTCATTTTGTACATTTTATTTTTGTAGTTTCTGCCCCACCTCATTGTCTTTGGTATGCTTGAAAGATATGTTCGTTTACCTTTTATTTTATTAAAATAAACATGTTTGTTTGCCGCTTTTGTGACATTTGCATGCAATGCGTAATTTTGTCCGTTAATTTTAACTGACGTCAGTTCTATCGTAATTAATCCGCCGTTACCGCCTTTTTGCGGTAAATGTCTTTTGATAACCTTTCCCGTAAAAATAGTGTTCGCAGGAATTGTCATGTATGTTGTTGTGACAGGATAAAGCAAAATAAACGATACTTTTGTGCCAACCTTTGTTTTATCGGAAATAGATGATAAACTTCTGAGTTTTAGTTTGGTACCTCTTTTTAAAACCGCCTTTGTTTTAAACTCTACAGAAATCGGATTGTCCAATTTTATTTCTTCATTTTTTGTTTCAATTTCGACATCGTGATTTTCTTTTGAATAATAAATTTGAGGCAGAGGCGGCAAAGAAATGTCATCAACCTTGTAGTTTTTGCGTATTTCATCGTCTATAGAGGTATCAAACATTTCTGCGGCAAGTGTAAAATTACCGCAGAACATGATTGATAAAATTAGTGCAAAAATCTTTTTCATAACTATTTTGCTAACATTTCGTTAATAGCTTTTGCCGCTCTTTTTCCGGCACCCATCGCATTTATGGCATTGGATTCCCCCGTCGGAGCAACGTCTCCGCCCGCATACACGGTCGGAATTGAGGTTTCGTTTGTTTCTGAATTTACAACAATATACCCCTTTTTGTCGGTTTCAATTTCCAAACCGTCAGAAATAGCGGACTTTTGTATAATTGGATTTGGTCCTGTTCCTAATGCAACAATTACTGTGTTTATCGGCATATTAACAAATTTGCCCGTAGAAACATGTCTGCGTCTGCCGCTTTCATCAGGTTCGCCAAGTTCCATAACTTCAAGGTCGATTGAACTTACAAATCCGTTTTCGCCTTTAATTTCATAAGGCGAATGAAGAAGTTTGAAAATAACACCCTCTTCTTTCGCGTGTCTGATTTCTTCAAGTCTTGCAGGAAGTTCTTTTTCCGTACGTCGGTAAACAATATAAACCTCTTTTGCACCAACCCTTACGGCAGTTCTTGCAGCATCCATTGCAACGTTCCCGCCTCCTATAACAGCAACTTTTTCGCCGATTTTTAACGGCGTGGTTTTATTTTCATCATTTGCACCCATGAGGTTAACTCTTGTCAAAAATTCGTTTGCGGAATAAACTCCGTTTAAATTTTCTCCGGCAATACCAAGCATTTTTGGCAAGCCTGCACCTGATGAAATAAATATTGCGTCAAATCCGTCCTCTTGAAGTTGTTTAAGCGTAATTGATTTACCGACAACAACATTTGTATGAAATTCGACACCCATTTCTTTCAGTGCATTAATTTCTCTGTCCAAAAATTTTCTTGGGAGTCTGAACGGAGGAATACCGTATCTTAAAACCCCGCCAAGTTTGTGGAGAGCCTCAAAAACAACAACCTCGTGTCCTGCTTTTCTCAAATCCGCTGCGGCAGTAATTCCGGCACAGCCTGAGCCGACAATGGCAACTTTTTTGCCTGATGCAACAATTTCTGTTTTATTTGCGTCAGAATTGTCGCCTGTGTAGCGTTCCAGGGCACCTATTGCAAGAGCTTCTCCTTTAATTCCCAAAATACAATTACCCTCGCATTGTCTTTCTTGCGGGCATACACGACCGCAAACAGACGGCAACAGACTTGTTTCTCTGATAATGTCGCCTGCCTCCTGAACTTTGCCCTCTTTTAGTTTTGCAACAAATTCAGGGATATTAATATTTACGGGACAGCCCTTTACGCACCTTGCGTTTTTGCAATGCAAACATCTTGACGCCTCAAGTTTAACTTCTTCATCCGTTAAATTAGATTCAACGGCATCAAAATTAGATCTTCTTAAAACTTTATCTTGTTCGTGTAATTTTTGTCTTTCCATACTTTCTCCTGTTCTTTCAAAATTTTACAACAAAAAAAAGTCTGTGTATATTTTTTAAAATAAATATGTATTTGTTAATCATGAAAATAAAACCCTAAAACAAAATAAATGTTTTAGGGTTTATATTAAAATATTAGGAATTAATCGGCTATACAATAAGTTTTGCCATATCCTTTTTTGGGTAGTCCCTCACTATGACCATCATAATATTGATCTGCAAAATCCCAATTAACACCGGTTACATTTTCATCTCCGGGAATAAATGAAACGATTGAACCTGTGCTGTCACCTGTCCAATACCAAGAGCCTTGTGTCGGAACGCCCGGTTCATTTTGATGATTATTATATAAATCAAGTAATTCTTCTCTTGTTGCAAGCCTCATACCTTTAGAAGAACAGGCAATCATAGCACCTTGTGAAAAATTAGGTAAGGTGTGACCATCATAAATAAATGTAGCATCATTATTACCGCTAAAGCCTATATCTGCGACATATTGATTACCGACTTTATATGCAGAAACTCCATTAATCTCTTTTCCGAGAACGCAATTACCCCCGTAAACCAGATAGTTATCGGAACATGTTTGACAAGATCCGCTGCCATCCGCACTCGTACAGTTTGACGGCAAGGTTTCACACGTTCCTCCGTTTGCAAGATAGTTTCCGCCCGTGCAACCTGTACAAGACCCGTCACCGTTCGCTCCCGTACAGTTGTTTGGCAATGTCTCACAACTCTTCCCGGTTGTTAAATAATTTCCGCTTTCGCACTCAGAACATGTCTTTCCGTCTGTAGATGTCTGACACTTCAATGACGTCATACTTAGGCATTCTCCGTCAACAAGCAAATTCTCGCTCGTACACTTCGTGCACGTAGTACCGCTATAGGTGTCACACGTGTTTTCTCTGATGTCTCGACAACTGCTCCCGTTGTTTTGATACCCGTTCTCACATTGTGAACACTCTCCGTTATCGTACGCCGTACAGTTGTTAATTAAACCGTCAAAAAGTTTGTGATACGTCAAGATATATTTTCCGCAATCCAATCCGCCATCTATTGTTCCACAATACTCACTTTCACCCTGTGCGATTAGTCCATGATCTGTAACAAGCATTCTGTATCTGTCTTTACCCGCACTGTTTGGTCGTTTATCTCCGTTTGTGTCTATTATTATCGAATTACATTTTGTTTCATCACATTCGTAACTGTAGCTTGAACCATCCGCAAG
>JAFUZZ010000083.1 GCA_017476325.1 bacterium
AACGCGAAAGATACCCTTTGTATTGGTGCGCTCCTGCACCGCCGGCAAATTTTTGATTGGAAACATCATGCTTTAGTGTTAATATCTTACGTCAAAAATTTGCGAAATAGGCGGTCTCTTTTGGTGCCCCTCAGGGGCTTCACGCTTGCCGAAGTCCTCATCACCCTCGGCATTATCGGTGTGGTTGCTGCACTTACTATTCCAACCTTGATGCAAAAAACGAATGAACGAGAGATAATCTCTGCATTAAAAAAATCTCATTCAAATCTTTCTCAAGCCTATAAATTGGCTAAAGTTGAACATGGTTCACCTGATACATGGTATAACGAAGAAAGTGATGTTAATGATACAACCCGATCTACCCTAATGGGAGAGATTTTTAAACCATATTTAAAAAATGCAAAATATTGTGGTACGGGTACAGGCTTAGGTTGTTTTGACTACGAAACCTCTGTGGATTTTGCTGGAAATGAAAAAATAAAATATGGTAATGAAACTTATCTTTCAAAATTTATCCTTGCTGACGGAACAAGTATTTTCTTTTTTAGTTATGGAGGTACTGCAAGGAATTTAGGAGGTCCTTACAAAAAAAGTTATGGCTCAATAGGAGTAGACATTAACGGAGCCAAACTTCCAAATAAAAAAGGAGTTGATACTTTTCTTTTTATTATCACCGAAGATACAATTCTGCCGTTTGGAATAAACGGAGTTGAAGATACCTATGCTTTCCCGAATGCTTGCAGTTCAACTTCAACGAATAATGACGCTTGTGCCGCTTGGGTAATTTATAATGATAATATGGATTACCTACATTGCGATGACCTTTCCTGGAACGGAAAGCAAAAATGCGATTAATTTACTGTGTTATATGTTAACCAAAGGATGTTCAAAACGGACATCCTTTTTCTTATTAACAAATCTTTACATGATTAAAGATTAAAAAAAAATAGCCGATAACACATGTATGAGTGAAATTAAAAAATTTTCCCGCGAATGGTTCGCAGGGAGAAACGGAATGCAGGATAAACAAAAAGAAGCCGCAAGTAAATTAAAAAACGGTTATGAAAATTCTTACGCCCAATATGGGTTTCTTGAACGCAATACATTTGTCGGAGAAAGAGAAGAGGTTACAAAGAATTTTAATAATCGTGATGTAAATTCTTTAAAAAGTGAAAACTATATCATTAGGCAATACGGCGGAATTGATAACTTATTTGACCTTATTGATACAGATGGTGACGGAGTAATTACCGATCAGGAATTTAGTGAAATTGCTAATGTTGACGGTGAAGAAATGGGCAGAGTCAGTGAACTTTTTTCTGCCAGAGATTTACGCACTATTTATGAAAATGCGGTTGGGGCAGAAGATGCCGTTGTTGAAAAAGATGATTTTATTGAACATTATGAATATAAAGACGGCATGTCAACCGATATTTTTAAAAACGATGAAGGCGGCGTTGCCATTAAATATACGGAAGTAAATGCTGAAAATGATGAGCGTAAAGGCACAGGATATATTTACGATTCCCAAATAAAATACGATGTCATAAAAGATTCTAAAGGCAGAATTAGATACATGGCAGCGCATTCTGATATTGACAAAAGCAGAAATGCTGTAAAAACAACCGAATATGACGATGAAAACGATAAAAGAGTAGTTACTCTTGATACTCCCGGTCGTACAATCGTTAATACTTATGCAAAAGATGTTATAACAGATCGCACTCAAACTCTAAAATATGAGTCTGATAGAGCAATAGGAAATACAAATCAGGCGTCAATAGGAGACTGTTGGATTTTAGCAGGTGTTAACGCTTTGAATGATACTCCAAAAGGTAAACAAATTATTGAGGATAGTATTAAACAGCACGAAGACGGCAGTGTCACGGTAACGCTTAAAGGTGTTAATAAAAGTTATTTCTATACACCGGAACAAATCGGAGCAAAACAATATACAAGCATCAATAAACTGTATTCGCGAGGCGATATTGATATGAACCTGATTGAAATGGCAATTACTGATTATCGCAAAGAAAAGTTTGAACAGAATAATATTACGTCCGATATGAGTTTGGCATCAAAAGATGACCCTATTAATGGAGGACGTCCCGAAAATACTGTATTTTTATTGACAGGTCAAGAATTCGTACAATATTCTCGGGCGGATAAGAAAGATAAAATTTTGGACCAAAAACGTAAACACGATGACAGATATGTTATGACAGTTGATTTTAAACAACCTGATACCGAAATCGGAAATGGGGAATCAATAGTTTCGGGTCACGCATACAGTATTAACAGAGTTACAGAGGATACTGTTTACGTTGTAAATCCTTGGAATTCAGCGGAAGAAATTCCGTATCCTAAAGATAAGTTTCTTGAAAACAGCAACAGCGTATTTGCGTTTAAAATGAAAAAGTAAACATTCAAAAATTATTGATTAATATTTTTAAAATCCATTAAAGTTTTTGAAATTTATGCCGATGTAAATCCTGATTTCGAATGCAATTAGGATATACTCATGACAGATTTAAAGAAATTTTCTAAAGAATGGTTTGCGACCGGAGTTTCCAAGGAACAAAGAGCCGCAATCGAGAAAGCATCTAAAAAAATAACCAAAAGCTATTTGTTGAAAGATACTGACGTCTCATTAAGACCAAGTGTATTTACAGGTTCTGCGGATGAAGTTCAAAAGAAATTGGAACAAGGCCGCGGACTTAACTATTTGGAACGAGAAACAATTAACCAAATTGGAGCAAAAAATCTTGTCTCAATTATGGATATTAATGGAGACGGGAACATTTCCGCATCAGAAGTTGCGGACGTTTCGTTTGTTGATAACGATGATTTGGATGATCTTAGTCTTGCAAAATTGTCCGCAAACGATATAAAACAAATCTACGAAAATGCGGTTGCGGCAAAAGGTGCCGATACCGGAACAAACGGAGATACAACAATTTACCGCTACAAAGACGGTTCCACGGCAATAATCAGAGAAGATAAAAACGGAAAAGTTGTTTACAAAAGAGAGGACGATAAAACTACAAAAACGCAAAAACATTCTGTTACATACGACATGAAAGAAAGTACAAAAACAGAGGAGTTTGAAAATCCTCAAACAGGGGCTAAAGTCAAAATCGTTGATAAGCCCGGAAAATTGGAAGACAGGGTTTATTCAAAAACGCCTAAAAGCGACGGAACAACCGTTTTTTCAACGGAAACTGTCGGTAAAGTCGAAGAGTCAGTTCTTGATAAGAACGGAAAATTAATTAATAAAACCCTAACGGTTAAATATGATTCCGATAAAAAAATAGATGATACGTATCAAATGAATATTGGTGATTGCTGGCTCTTGGCAGGAGTAAATTCTCTTCGTACTACAGAGCTCGGTCGAAAGATTATACAAGATTCAATTAAGCATAATGATGACGGAAGTGTTACCGTAACGCTAAAAGGTCCTAACAAAAGTTATACTTATTCGGCAGAAGAAATTGTCGTAAATGAATACGATGAAAAATTCCCTGATAAAATCTTTGCAATAGGGGATACGGATATGAACCTTATTGAAATGGCGGTAAGAGATTACAGAAAAAATATTCAACCCGAAGATCCGCTTGATGGCGGGACATTGGAAGAATCCTTAAAAATCTTAACAGGTAAAAATCCGTCAATAGCTGTTTTCTCTTTCGGTGAAACGGCAATATTAAACAAAAAACAAAAAGATGACGGAAATTATGCTCTCGTAACATTTTTTAAATACGAAGACTACTCTGTCGGAGATATTATGACAAGTCACGAATACAGTATCAGTAAAGTTACGGAAGATACGGTCTATGTTGTAAATCCGCATGACGCTTCGGAACAAATCCCATATCCGAGAGATAAATTTATGCAAAATTGTTTTGGTTTGGCATCGGTTGACTTAACAAAGGTTAAATAAAAATGAGCGAAATTAAAAAGTATTCAAAAGAATGGTTTGTTACTAACAGACTTCCCGAAAAGCAAGAAAAAGCAATTAGGGAGGTAAATAATGGTACTCGTATCGTTGGAGGCGGTTTTGAATCTGATACGCTAACCGGTTCTGTTGAAAAAATTAAGGCTAAACTCACAAATAATTCTGATTTATCATACAGTCAATCGCTATTTTTAAACGACGTCAGTGTAGATAACTTAATGGATATTTTGGATGAAAATGGTGACGGCAAAATTTCTAAAGAAGAGTTTAATGCTGTTGCGTCAACAGATATGGAAGAATTTGACGAAGACCCTAATATAACATTGTCGTCAAAGGATTTGAAACAAATTTTTGAAAACGCTGTAGCGGCAGATTCTGCGAAATTAAATGTTCTAAGTCCCGGACTTATTAAATATGACTACGCAGATGGTACTTCAACAATTATTTCAAGAGATAAAGACGGCAATGTAACTTCAAAAATTGAAGTTAAAGGCAATGAAACTGTCGGATATAATTATACAAACAAGACTGTTTACTATTCCAAAAAGAATGAAAACGGTGATATTGTTGAACAAAAAACGGATGAACCCGGACGTAAAAATGATACTCAAGTTTCTACATTTTATAATGATGACGGTTCGAAAATAGTTATTACAAAAACCGCCGGAACAACTGTAATTGATAAGTACGATAATCAGAATAATGTTATTGACAGTTTAAGATCTTTAAATTATCTTTCCGATAAAAAAATAGGACCTACGCACCAACGAAATATTGGTGATTGCTGGTTGTTATCAGGAATAAATGCGCTTAATGCTACGGAAAAAGGGCGTCAATTAATAAGTGATGCAATAGAACACCACGATGACGGAAGCATAACAATAAAATTAAACGGTGTAAATCGCAGTTATACTTATACCCCGGACGAAATTGGGGCAATGGAATACGATAGTTCTCAAAAAAGTTATTCCTGGGGTGATATTGATATGAACCTTTTTGAAAAAGCCGTAGGCGATTACAGAAAAGAATTATTGTCATCTGTCAAAACTCGTTTTAAGATGAACTTACTTGATGCGACAATGAACGACCCGTTGGATGCCGGGTCAAATACAGAGTTGTTTTATTATTTGACGGGTCAAAAGACAAGCGAACGAATGTTACGCTCTCAGGTGAGAGATATAATTGATAAAAAGCAAGATAATGCCGAAAACTATGCTGTTACCGTTAGTTTTTTCAAAAAGAACGATTTGGTAATAAGCGGGCATGCCTATAGTGTAAACCGCGTCACGGAAGATACTGTTTACATAGTTAATCCTTGGGATTCCGGCGAGGAAATTGCGTATCCGAAAGATTTGTTCATGAAAAATTGTATGGATGCCACAATGCTTGATTTTACAAAACTCGAAAAATAGGGGCTTGAAGTTTTTTAAAAATACGTTATAATAATAATGTCAGGAATAAAACAGACCCTGAACCAAGTTCAGGGTGACAGGTATCCGTCATCCTGAATTTATTTCAGGATCTGTACCCTGAGAGTCACATACAAAACAGGAGGTATTTTATGAACAATTTATTGACCCGAACAGGGG
>JAFUZZ010000084.1 GCA_017476325.1 bacterium
ATATACTCTCTAACGCATTAAAGAATACCGAAGCTACAGAACAAACCAAATTCTATAAATTATCAGAAACTGATTTTAAAACAAAATTCGAAAGCCATCTTAAAACAACAGGATGCGACGCAGATGCGGGAGATACAAACTTTACTCCGAACGTTTGCCTTGCGGACGGTTCACAATTTGCGTACGGAACATTCGACGAGTCATGCACAGACAACATTTGTGACACACTGACAATCGACACGAACGGAAAGAAAGGACCGAACACGGCAGGCAAAGACAGGTTTACGATGAACCTTACTCCAAACGGACTTAAAGCCCTTGGCGAAAGCGACACATGTTCTACGGGTTACGATTGCGGGGCATACATTCTTGCACACCACAAACTTTGGACGGGAGAAGTTGAAATTACACAAGAACCGGTATTTCCGGAGGGTTGTGCAGATGCACAATGTAACAGTTGTACTGATAGTACATTTAAACCGTCCGGCGGTGCTTGCGTTGCAAAAACTAACACGGAATTACTAACTGAGTGTTCGGGGGCATCATCGTGTGCTATAAAAACAAATAACGGTGAAATAAAAAATATGACAAATATTTCTATCAATGTTAGTGGCGTAAATAAAAATGTATATGTTTCTGAACAAATTACCACGGGCAAAGATACAACTTGGGAAGAGGCTTTAAGTAAATGTCCGGAGGGAACTTATTTGCCAAATTTTGACGAACTAAAAGAAATATATAAACATCGAGGAGAGGGAAATATTCCGAGTGGCGGAGCTTTTTGGTCATCTTCGGAAAATCCTTCAAGTCCAACAGAAAGAGCCATGCATGTGGATTTTAATTCCGGCTATAGCGGTGATGGAGATAAAATGGGAAAACTGGGTGTTCTTTGCATAGGAAATTAATTTTTTAGGATTTCGGGCAATAAAAATTTGCCCGTTTTTATTTAAAAAAGTTTTAAACTTTGAGAATAATTCTTTCTTATAAAATCCGGTTATGGAAAGATTTTATTTAACGACGGCTATTGATTGCGTAAACGGCACTTTGTATATTATATATAATTGTCTGAATAAAAACTGCTTTTGGGGTTTTTCTTTTATAATGTTTATGATAATTTAATAATATATAGTCTTAGAGGAATAGAAAATGGATATTAAAGATTTACCTACAGTTTATGATGCAAAAACGACCGAAGAAGAAATGTACAAATTTTGGGAAGATGGAGGCTACTTTAAAGCTGATGCAAAAAGTGATAAACCTCCATATACAATCGTAATTCCTCCTCCAAACGTTACAGGTGTTCTTCACATGGGACATGCGCTTGACGGAACACTTCAAGATATTCTTATCCGTTATCACAGAATGTCAGGCTATGAGGCTCTATGGCTTCCCGGAACCGACCATGCCGGAATTGCTACTCAAAACGTTATTGAAAAAAATCTGAGACAAGAGGGCAAAACCCGCCACGATTTAGGCAGAGAAAAGTTTTTGGAAAAAACATGGGAATGGGCAAACGAACACAAATCCGCCATCCTTAACCAATTTAAAAGACTGGGAGCGTCTTTTGACCGCTCACGTGAAAGATTTACTTTTGATAAAGGTTGTTCCGATGCGGTAAAAGAAGTTTTTGTCAGACTCTACGAAAAAGGACTAATATATAAAGGAGCCTACATTGTAAACTGGTGTCCCCGTTGTCAAAGTGCGATTTCCGATGTTGAAACGGAATACGAAACCGAACAAGGACACATGTGGGAAATTTCATATCCTCTAAAAGATGAACAGGGAGCAATTATTGTTGCAACAACAAGACCCGAAACAATGTTCGGCGATGTAGCTATTGCGGTTAATCCAAATGACCACAGATACTCTGAACTTGTTGGCAAAAAAGTTATTATTCCGCTTTCAGGACGAGAAATTCCTATTATTGCGGACGACTATGTTGATAAGTCTTTTGGTACCGGTGCGGTAAAAATTACTCCTGCCCATGACCCTAACGATTTTGAAGTCGGTAAACGTCACAATTTCAAACCTATTTGGGTTATTGACGGTGAGGGTAAATTAAAAAAATGTTCTGAGGTTCCAAAAGATATTCAAGGGCTTGACAGATACGAAGCAAGAAAGAAAACTGTAGATTTGCTTTCTTATAATAACTTTTTACTAAGAATTAGAGACCACGAACACAACGTGGGAAAATGTCAACGCTGTCATACAACGATTGAACCTTTGCTTTCCGAACAATGGTTTGTCAAAATGGAACCGCTTGCAAAAGAGGCGATTGCGGCAGTAAAAGACGGCAGAATAAAATTCATCCCTGAACGTTGGGAAAAGAATTATCTGGGCTGGATGGAAAACATTCGAGACTGGTGTATTTCACGTCAACTTTGGTGGGGACACCAAATTCCGGCATATTATCATAACGAAACGGGCGAAATGGTTGTTGCAAAGGAAAATCCTGACCCCGAACATTATACTCAAGACTCTGATTGTCTTGATACTTGGTTCTCATCAGGCTTGTGGCCGTTTTCAACTCTCGGTTTCCCGAATACAGATAATGACGATTTTAAAAAATTCTACCCTACAACAACTCTTGTAACCGGTTTTGATATTATTTTCTTCTGGGTTGCAAGAATGATTACTATGGGGCTTGAATTTACAAAAAAAGCACCTTTCTCAACAGTATATATTCACGGGCTTATTCGTGATGAAAAAGGACAGAAAATGTCCAAATCAAAAGGAAATACGATTGATCCCGTTAAAATTATAGATAAGTATGGTGCCGATGCTCTTCGTTTCACTATGACATCACTTTGTACTTATGGCGGTCAAGATATTAAAGTTTCTGACGAGCGTTTTGAATACGGAAGAAACTTTGCAAATAAAATTTGGAATGCTTCAAGGTTTGTATTGATGAATCTTGAGGGCATTGATAATAAAGCTATTGATTTTGAAAAGCTAACCGTTGCTGATAAGTGGATTTTGGATAAACTAAATAATGTTGCAAAAGAAGTTAACGAGAATATTAAGACTTACAGAATCGGTGAAGTTGCGCATGTTCTTTACGATTTCTTCTGGAATTCTTACTGCGATTGGTATGTTGAAATTGCAAAAATTCAACTTCAGGATGAAGAAATTAAGTTAAATACCCAAAGAGTTTTAAGATATGTTCTTGATATGTCTTTGAGATTACTTCACCCGATAATGCCGTTCTTGACGGAAAAAATATATTCACTAATGCCGAACAAGGAATTTAGTGCCATCATTAAAGCAAGTTACCCTACATACGATGAAAAATTACGTTTCCCTAAAGAAGATAAGGAAATGGAACTTGTTATTGAGACAATTAAATCATTAAGAAATGTTAGACAAAGTTTCAATATATCACCATCTGTTAAAGTTAATGTTGAAATTAGGGGAGCAAAAACTCAAGAGTTGTTTAATGATAAGGTCGTAGCATATTTAAACAGACTTGCAAGAATTGAGAATGTTACATTTGCGGATGAGAATGCACCAATTCCGCCAAAATCAGCAACAACAGTTGTAAGCGATTTCAAGATGTATATTCCGCTCGAAGATTTAATTGACTTGAATGCGGAAATTGCACGACAACAAAAGAAATTAGACAAATTGACTGCGGAAGAAAATTCACTTCTTGGCAGATTGAAAAACGAAAATTTCGTTAAAAATGCAAAACCTGAAGTTGTTGAAGAAACAAAAGCAAAAGCGGATGAAATTGCAAAACAAAAACAAGTAATTGAAGCATTAATAAGCACATTGAGTTAGTAAAGACTCAATGTGCCTAAAATTCAAATACTTACTTTTAAACACTTTTACGGGAAATCGTCAAACACAAACCGGGCCGTCAAAATGCCGACCATAGTTTATTGTCTTTGTTGGGATTAACCTTTCATTTTGGAAACGAAGTTTGATACTTCAAAGATTGTGTCATTAACAAAATCTCTCATCAAGTCAACAAGACTACGTTCATCAAGAACATTGAACGCATAAAAGATTGGGTCTTGCGCATTGTTAAAACGCATGCGTTTGTCTTTCTTGCTAAGAAACTTCATGTCCGTCATTTCAGGTGCAGTTGTTGTTTCCATTCTACTTTTCTCTCTACTCTCTCGTACATGTATATAAAGTATTTTTTTACCGAAAGATTTCAGAGTTAATAAAAATTGTAACATTTGTAACATTTAAAAATTAACCTGACACCAAACGGACTTAAAGCACTTGGTGAAAGTGACACATGTTCTACAGGTTACGATTGCGGGGCATACATTTTGGCTCATCACAAACTGTGGACGGGTGAAATAAGTACTTCAAATTTGGATACAATGAGTCTGTTTACCAATAAACCAATCAAATAAATACGGTGGACAACGTTATTGCTGTCCGCCGTGTTTAATAATTTCTAAATATTTATTGAAAAAAAACATGTTTTTGATAAAATTAGGTTATGGAAAGATTTTATTTAACAACGGCTATTGATTATGTAAACGGCACTCCGCATATCGGACATGCCTATGAAAAAATTGTTTCTGATGTAATTGTCAGACACTATAAACAACGATGTAACGATGTATATTTCCTTACGGGAACGGATGAACACGGTATAAAAATCCAAAAAACTGCGGCAGAACGTGGAATTACACCAAAACAAATGTGTGATGAACACGCGGCTGCATTTAAGGATGCCTGGAAAAAACTTGATATTGACTACAATCAGTTTATAAGAACCACCGATGATTATCACGAAAAGGCAGTTCAAAAGATTTTTGAAAAGCTTTTGGCACAAGGGGATATTTACAAACATTCCTATACAGGACTTTATTGCAGCGGATGCGAAGTCTTTTTAAACCCAAAGGATTTAGACGAAAACGGCTGCTGTCCTATACATAACAGAAAGCCTGAAGAAATTTCCGAAGAAAATTATTTCTTTAAACTTTCAAAATATAAAGATGCTATTATTAAACATATAAAAGAAAATCCTGACTACATTATGCCGGCCTTTAGAGCAAATGAAGTTCTAAACCAGTTGGAAAATATCGAGGACATTTCTGTTTCAAGAACAAAGGATAATGTTTCTTGGGGTATTCCTGTTTTAAGTGATGATAATCAAGTGATTTATGTTTGGATAGACGCACTTTCAAACTATATTACGGCACTTGGATATGACGTTGATAATTGTCCTGAAAAATTTGAAAAATATTGGGCAGAATCTCATCACGTGATAGGAAAAGACATTTTGAAATTCCACAGCATATATTGGAGCGCAATATTGTTGGCATTAGGTTTGCCGTTGCCAAAACAGTTGTTTGTTCATGGGTTTATTAACATAAACAAAGAAAAAATGTCAAAATCTTTAGGAAATGTTATTTCTCCTCAAAGTGTAATGGAGGCATGGCAGTTAGAAGAACCTGACGCATTTAGATATTATATGGCAACAGCGGCCCCAATAGGCAAGGATGGAAACTTCTCGGATGAAGATTTTAAAGAAAAAGTTAATGTTGACCTTGCAAACAATATGGGCAACCTGTTGAACAGAACGTTGTCAATGTTGGTTAAATACTTTGACGGCGAGGTTAAACCTGAATTTAAAGGAAATAATCCGATAGATGCTTTAAATGTTATAGACAAAGTTGAAGAGCATTTTGACAAATTCGAACTTCAGGAAGCTGCAGCCGAGATTGTTACGCTTTTGGATTCGACTAATAAATATGTAACAAACAATGCACCTTGGACACTTGCAAAAGAAGAAAAAATGACAGAATGCGGTCAAGTTTTGGTAAACGTGTTGGAAACATTGTGTATTGTTTCTGCTTTAATTCAACCATATTGTCCGAACCTCGCTGATAAAATGGCTCAACAGTTAAAATTTGACTTGAGTGTTAAACTCGATGATTTGACTGATGATAATATTAAAGTTGGCAAATTAATCTCTAAAGAAGAAATTAAGCCTGTATTTTTACGATTAGACAGTGAATTTGCAACAAATAAAAAATAGGGGTTGAAGTTTTTAGAGACATGTTGTATAATAATGAAGTCAGGAGAAAAGACAGATGCTGATGTCTAACGACGACAGGCTCACACAATTTTTGAAGATGCTGAACCGAGTGACAAAGGGAACATCTGAGCCCAATTTGTCAGGGATGCTGAAACAAGTTCAGCATGACAATGTTGGCGAAGATTGTGACCCTGTCTGCGAAGCTCAGCATGACAAAAATTGG
>JAFUZZ010000085.1 GCA_017476325.1 bacterium
TCAAACTCTCCATTGTCAGAAAGTTTATGTCCTTCAATTTGACCCCTTGGTCAAATCTGCTCGAACTTCTTTGTCCTTTTCATCTCGTTTCTTCAGAATTAACGTGTTTTCTCGTTTCCTCTATTCTGTTGTCAATGTGCTATTCTTTCTAAGGTTAATTTTTCATCAAGAAAATTACTTTTATATAACTCTCTTTACCTTAGGTGTCCTTATGGACAATTTCTATAATATAACTTCAATTTTATTTGTCAAGCACTTTTTTTAAAAATTTTAAAAAATTTTTTTATTTCTTTTATTGCCCAATAATATTACCTTTTCGGGTAATCTTATATAAAATTTTACATGCTTATGATAAAATTAAAAAAAAGAAAAAGGAGTTTTAACATGAAAAAAATAGTTTTACTGATTTTGTTTATTTCAATTGTTATGGGATGTTGTCTTTCCACGCAAGCAGTTACAACAGCGAATGACAGAGGGTATATAACAATTAACACCTCTGCTGATACAGAAATTATTCCTGATACGGCGGAGATTGCTTTTGCTATTAAAACGCATGACTCAAAATCCATGCAAAAGGCTACGGCTCAAAACAAAGAAATTTCGGACAAAGTCTATTCTCTATTAAAAAGCATGATTAATACCGCTAACGGAGATTATATTAAAACAGCAGATTTTCATGCCACACCTGTTTACACATACTCCGGAAACAAAAGAGTTTTTGATAAATATGAAGTTTCAAACAGGGTTATCGTTCATACAAAATCGTTAGATAAACTTGGGGCAATGATAGATAAAACTATTGACGCAGGAGCTACTAATGTTGATTCGTTGAGTTTTTCTATTTCTGATTATGAAAACCAATGCAACACGTTAATTGAAACAGCATCACGCAAAGCAAAAACCAGAGCATCAATCGCGGCAAAAAGCATGCTTACATCTTTAGATGGGATTAGAACAATGGACGTTAGCTGCTCTAATAATTCGACATATAGCATGCCTAGAATGTATGTTGCAAAGAATGCTCTTGGAAGTGTATCATCCGACGCTGAAGAGCACGCTACAAATATTTCAAGCGGAACAATAAAAATCCAAGCACATGTTAGTGCAAGTTTCTTTGTAAAATAACATTAAATTAAAAATTTAAAGGAGCTTGTTTTAATAACAAACTCCTTATTTTATAACTAAAATTTGAAAGGATAATCATCTTTAAATTCGTAACCGTCCATTTCGAGTAATCTTGCACAATACCTTGTATCTACCTCTGAACACAAATAAACATAATAATCTCTGTTAGTAGTATGTACACCATCATAAGGACAAAAAGTACGCTTATTGGATGCACAGTAGAGATTTTTAGATGCTTCATCTGTACATATCAAATAAACATAAATATCCTTGCCCCGTTGGTTAGGAAGTTTTTTACCGTTGGTGTCAAAAATAGTATCCATACAACTTCCATTATTAAAAACCATATTTGAACCATCAGCAAAAGTAACAACTAAGTTTCCTTCTTCATTATATTCTGTTCCGGTATATTTTAAATATGGAGCAAGGTATTTTGTAAAAAATTGAGTTGAAACATTTTTCTTACTTTCAATATCTACATCGCCATTTTCTAAAAGCAACATTTCTCCTTTTTCCCACTTTAAAGTTTCTCCATTTTCAACCTCACTCAATTTAATTGCATTTTCCATTGTTGAAATAAATTTTTTAATTGCTGTTAATGTTTGATGTTGCCTTGTCTTTTGCATCAAAGTCGGAATTGTAAGTGCGGCAACTACGCCGATTATGCCGAGGGTGATTAGGACTTCGGCAAGGGTAAAGCCCCTGAGGGGCACCAAAAGAGACCGCCTATTTCGCAAATTTTTGACGTAAGATATTAACACTAAAGCATGATGTTTCCAA
>JAFUZZ010000086.1 GCA_017476325.1 bacterium
GGGGGGGGCATAAGCCTCAAAAGTAGTCAGGGTGCGAATTTTGCTCTCGAGGATAAGGGGGCGTTAGGTCTCAACGCTAGTGATGACGCGATTTTAGGTTCTCAGAATTGTGGGGCGTTAGGTCTCAATCTTAGTAAAGACGCGGATTTAGGTCTTAAAAATTTTGGTTGGGCGTCAAAAACCCGTCATTCTGAAACGCCGCAGGCGGGTTCAGAATCTGTTAAAAAGTGTGCATTCACTTTGGCAGAAGTTTTAATCACCCTCGGTATCATCGGCGTGGTCGCAGCATTAACCATTCCAACTTTAATGCAAAAAATGGATGAAAGAGAAACCGTAAGTAAAGTTAAAAAAGCTTTCAGTACAATATCTAACGCGGTAAAAATGGCTACCGTTGAAAACGGCGAAATAAGTTCTTGGGGACTTAATTATGATCAAAGTTCCGATGATGCTCAAATAATCGGAGAAAAAATAGCACCTCATTTGAACGTTATTAAAGATTGCGGAACAACAGAGAACGGATGTTTTGCAACTTCGCATTTGAGATTGGACGGAAATTGGGACGGAAATTATAACACAGCAGAATACTATAAAGTGACTTTGAGTGACGGAACGGCAATATCAATACGTTCTTATCCGGCAGGAGCATATTTCGTTGTAGATATTAACGGATTAAAAAAACCTAACCAACTGGGAAAAGATACGTTTATCTTTTTTGCATCAGATAAGGGAAAAATATATCCGCATCCTGCGGATCCCGACAACGCTGATGGCTGTAGTTTAACAAAAAGAGGACATGGGTGCTCTAATTGGATTATTCAAAACGATAACATGGACTATTTAGACGAATAATTAATTAAAATATTGATTAATTTGTTAATATCATTATAATTAAGGATATGAAAAGGTTTTTAATTTTCTTCATATCCTTAATTTTATTAGCAGCTCCCGTTTTTGCAAGAGAAGACGAAAGTGAAAAAGATTATAAGTCAGATGTATTTAACACAGGGGATTCTGTTTTTGATAACCCTTTCGGCGGTCAAAAACAGTACACCGATGAGGATTTTCAAAAAGCTTTGGAAGAAAAAAAAGCCCAAATAAAAAAGAAAAAAAAGAAAAAGGTTAAGGGAAATGCAAATGCCGACACGGATGCTTCTCAAAAAATAGATGAAACAGCGGAAAAAACAATAATTTTAATGCTTTCAAACAATCTTATAAACGGTGACGGAACATATATTCCTATCGGACATTATAAAATCGTCGGAGTAGAAGATGATGACAAAGTATATCTCGATTTTTATCAAGCCCATTCAAAAATCGCTCGAGTACCCGCGATTAAAACGAGATACGATTTTGACCAACCTGAAATTAATTTTGCAAAAGTAATCCCTTATGACGACCACAAAATTAAAATTATTTTCGGTTCATTAGATTTTAATGCATGGACTCTGTTAAGGGTCGTAAATTAATCAGTCGGTTAAGTTTAAAAAAACATGACTTTATGTTAACTTTATTTGTATGAAAAAAGTTTTAATTTTAGTTTTCATACTTTCATTGTGTCTTGTCTCTTGCATCCGAAAAGATACGGCAGAGGATGTAACTTCAAAAAATGTTATTTCTCAAACTGTTGAAACTTTTGAGTTTCCGCCTGTTGCAAAAACCGTGACCATTGATGGGGTTGACTATTTACAGTCTCAAGCGGAAATAGGAAACTTTGGCGGTGAACTTATTTCTTCAACAATCGGAGAGGGTCCAAAAACATTCAATCCTTTTAATGCGAAAGATGCAACATCAGACACAATGGCATCTTTAATGTACGACGGACTTGTAACATCCCGTCCCGATAACGGAGAGGTCGTTCCAAAACTTGCAAAATCTTTTACAATTTCACCTGACGGAAAGGTTTATACTTTTTATTTAAGAAAAGGTATAAAATGGTCTGACGGAAAACCAATAACTGCGGACGATGTTGTGTTTACGTGGAACAAAATTATTCTCGCCGGACTCGGAAACACCTCCACACGCGACTCCGTCATGATTGACGGGCAGCTGCCAAAAGTCGAAAAAATAAATGACTATACGGTTAAATTTACGACGATTAAACCTTTTGCTCCGTTTTTGAGGAATTTAACAACCCCGATTGCGCCAAAACATGTTTTTGAAAACGCTGTTAATAAAGGCGAACAGTATTTTGACAGTTTTTTGGGGACAACAACTCCGCCAAAGGAATTTGTTATCAGCGGTCCTTTTAAATTAAAAGAATACGTTGCGGCTCAAAGAGTTGTTTATGAACGTAACCCAAACTATTATATGATTAATAATAACAATGAAAAATTGCCGTATTTGAATAAACTTGTGTTCTTAATCGTTGGGGATTTAAACAACGAAATTTTGAAATTTGAAGCCGGAGAAATAGACATTATTTCTCTTCGCGGTTCAACTGTCGGAAAATACAAAGAAAAAGAAAATAAAGCGGACTATAAAATTTATAACTTGGGTGCCGATACGGGGACAATGTTTGTCGCAATAAACATGAGTCATGGCAAAGACAAAAACGGGAAATTCTTTGTAGAACCTAAAAAACAACTTTGGTTTAACGACAAAAATTTTAGAACCGCAGTAGATTGGGCAATCGACAGAGAAGGTATTGTTAATAATATTGCAAACGGGCTTGGAAAACCTTTGTTTACGGCAGAAAGTTTAAACTCGATTTATTTAAATAAAGAACTTGCAAAAGGTCACGGAAAAGACCGAGAAAAAGCTGTTTTATATTTAAGAAAATCAGGATTTTATCAAAAAGACGGGATTTTATACGACAGATTCGGAAACCGTGTCGAATTTGATCTTTACACAAACGCAGGAAATACCGAACGCGAAGCAATCGGGGTAATGGTTAAGCAGGATTTGGAAGATTTGGGGATGAAAGTCAATTTCAAACCGATTGAGTTTAATTCGCTTGTTAACAAACTCGTAAACGATCCTCAATGGGATATGACAATTATGGGCTTGACAGGCTCTCCGCTTGAACCGCACGGCGGAAAAAATGTTTGGTATTCTAAAGGTTCACTGCATCTTTTTAATCAACGCGTTGTAGAGATGCCGCTTTTTCCTTGGGAAAAAGAGCTTGACAGAATTATTGATGAGGCGTCCTTGAAAATCGGATTTAATGACAGAAAAAAACTCTACGACAAATATCAGGAAATAATTTATGATGAAAAACCGATAATTTATCTTTATTCCCCCGTCAGAGTCGTTGCTATACGTAAAAAATTCGGAAACATTTATCCGTCAGAATTGTCGGGTGTGACCTACAATTTGGAAGAAATATTTATTAAAGAGGGACAATAATTTTGCAAATATTAAAATACATACTAAAGAGAATACTTCAGACGATACCGCTTTTAATAATCGTATCGTTAATAAGTTTTTTCATAATTCGTTTAAGTCCGGTGGATCCGTTGGCGGAACTTAAACTCAATCCTGCGATATCCCAAGAAACCTTGCAAAAAGAAACCGAACGTCTTGGGCTTGATAAACCTATTTACATTCAATATGCAAAATGGGGAAAATCTTTTATAAAAGGGGATTTGGGTTACTGCTCAACGGGTGAAAAAGTTTCTGACAAACTTATGGAAAGAATACCAAACACATTGTTATTGACTTCTCTTGTAATTTTTATGACCTGGGTTGTCGGAATACCGCTTGGAATTTTGGCGGCTGTTAAGCAAAATTCATTGACGGACAAGGTTTTAACCGTGTTGACGAGTATCGGAATGGCAATTCCGTCGTTTTTCTTTGCAATTTTGCTTTTGATTTTTGCTGTTAAAACGGGGTGGTTTCCTGTCGGAGGCTTAACAAGTTACAATTTTGCGGAAATGAGTCTGCTTGGAAAAATAGGAGATTTAACAAAACACTTGATTTTGCCTGTTACAGTGCTTTTTACAATATCTTTAGCAGGATTGCAAAGACAAATGCGGGCAAATTTGCTTGATGTTTTGGATAGTGATTATGTAAAATTCGCGAGAGCAAAAGGTTTAAGCGAGCCTGTCGTAATTTTTAAACATGCACTCAGAAACGCACTAAATCCTTTGATTACGCTTTTAGGGTTTGAGTTTGCATCACTTTTAAGCGGAGCGGCATTGACAGAGTATGTTTTTCAATATCCCGGATTGGGTCGTTTAATCCTTGAGGCGGTTTTAAAATCGGACATTAATCTTGTAATGGCATCGTTAATGATTGGTGCAATAATGTTGATTTTAGGGAATTTAATTGCGGACATTCTGTTAATTATTACGGATCCGAGAATCAGAGGGGGGCAGTAATGGACGTTATTAAACAACTATTAAAAGATAAACTTTCGCTCTGTGCTTTGCTTGTTCTTGTTGTAATATATACGGCACTTTTATTTGCTGATTTTCTAGCACCGTATTCAAAGGACTATTCGGACAGAAATATGTCTTATGCTCCGCCGTCAAAAATATTTACGATAGATGAAACAGGACATTTACGCAGACCTTACACTTATAATTACAAACGTGAATTTATCCCTGAACAAATGCAAGTCAATTACAGTTTGGACCGAAGTCAAAAGTATCCTGTCAAATTTTTTGTGCGAGGGGAGAAATACAAATTTCTCGGACTAATTCCTTGTGACAGACATCTTTTTGGCACAGACGGACAAATATTTCTGCTCGGAACGGACATAAACGGACGGGATGTTTTTTCAAGATTGCTTTTTGGCGGAAGAATTTCAATGACAATAGGGTTTCTTGCCTTGTTTGTATTGTTTCCGATAGGGCTTTTGTACGGAGGTATATCGGGATATTTTGGCGGAAAAGTTGATATGATAATGATGCGTTTTGCGGAAGCGGTCATGTCTATTCCGAGTTTTTATCTTTTGATAATTCTTGCGGCGATTTTGCCGTCGAATATGACGAGTATTCAACGATTTATTTTGATTGTTGTAATCCTTGCCTTGATTGGCTGGGCCGGATTTGCGAGAGTTGTTCGCGGAATGGTATTGTCAATCAAGACTCAGGATTATATTGAGGCTGCAAGGTCAATCGGTGCATCAAAAATGAGAATTATTATAAAACATATTTTGCCTCAGACGACGAGTTATATTATTGTTGCGATGACATTGAGTGTTCCGTCATATATTTTGTCGGAGAGCGGACTAAGTTTTTTGGGGCTTGGGATACAGCAGCCCGATGCAAGTTGGGGAAATATGTTGAAAGAGGCACAAGAGTATTTTAATATTTTATATCGACCTTGGCTGTTGACTCCTGGATTTTTGATATTTGTTGCGGTTTTGGCGTTTAACATTGTCGGCGATACCGTGCGTGATATTTTGGACCCAAAAAGCAAGGGATAATAAAATTCCCCGGTTTTCTGAAAGAAGCCCCTGAGGGGCGACAAAAGAGACCGCCTATTTCGCAAATTTTTGACGTAAGATATTAACACTAAAGCATGATGTTTCCAATCAAAAATTTGCCGGCGGTGCAGGAGCGCACCAATAAAAGAGAGTCCGCTACGTTCGCACTTGTCCTCTATAC
>JAFUZZ010000007.1 GCA_017476325.1 bacterium
AGCCCGTCATTTAAAGTCCACATTGGATGCGCAACATATTCTACCATGTCATTGCGAGGAGTGCGTCAGCACGACGTCGCAATCTTATGACATAGGATTGCCGCGCCGACTTGTCGGCGCGCAATGACGCCAAATTTATCTTTTTAGTAACTCTCTTATATTTTAAAGACTTGACAATTTATCCTTGAATATTTATCATTGTCCTGTAAATAGTTTACTGAGAGGTTTGAAAATGGGTTTTGTACCAAATTACAATAAAGAATGGTCTAATGAAGAGATTAAACAAATAATTGAAGAAAACAACGTGGAAATTATTAAACTTGAATTCTGCGATATAAACGGCACAATGAAAAATCTCTCAATTCCCGCTTCTCAAATAGATAAAATTTTAAACAACGAATTAATGCTTGACGGATCTTCAATACAAGGATTTAGAAGTATTGAAACTTCCGATATGTATTTTTTCCCTGATAGAAAAACCTTTGCAATATTACCATGGAGAACAACTGACGAGGGAAAAGAAGCAAGAATTATTTGTGATATTCACAACGCCGACGGAACTCCGTTTGAGGGCTGTCCAAGGTGTAATCTGAAACGTATTATTGCTAAAGCCGAAAAACTCGGCTATACGCTCAATGTCGGGCCGGAAGCGGAATTCTTTATCTTTAAAAAAGATGAACACGGAAATACAACTCTAATTCCGCACGATAAGGCAGGGTACTACGATGCAGGCCCTGTTGATAAAGGCGAAAATTTAAGAAGAACGATTGTTAAAACCCTTAAACAAATGGGGTTTGATGTTGAGGCAAGTCACCACGAGGCTGCAATAGGTCAACATGAAATTGATTTTAAATACGCAGATGCTCTCACAACCGCTGATAATGTAATGACTTTTAAATATGTTGTTAAAGCCATTGCGGAACAAAACGGAGTTTGTGCGACTTTTATGCCAAAACCGATTTACGGAATTAACGGTTCGGGTATGCACTGTAATTTGTCCATTTTTAAGAACGGCAAAAACTTGTTCTTTGACCCTGAAAGTGACTATCAGCTTTCACAAGAGGCAATGTATAGCATTGGCGGACTGTTAAAGCACGTTAAAGCCTTTACCGCTATTACAAATCCGATTGTAAACAGTTACAAGCGTATTGTTCCCGGATATGAGGCTCCTGTATATTTGGCATGGAGTTTGGCAAATCGCTCCGCACTGATAAGGGTTCCTGCAAAACGCGGTAACGGAACAAGGGTTGAGTTGCGCTCACCTGATCCGTCTTGTAATCCGTATTTGGCTATTGCTGTTATTTTGGAAGCAATTATTGATGGTGTCGAAAATAAAATTGAACCGCCTATGCAGGTTGAAGAAAATATTTATGAAATGACCCCAAAAGAATTGGCTGCTGCGAATATCGAGTCTTTACCCGGAAGATTGGATGCGGCGGTTGCGCTTTTGGAAAAAGATGAAGTTGTTAAAAACGCACTTGGGGAACATATTTATAATGAGTTTGTAACGACAAAGAAAAAAGAATATGAACTTTATAACCTTTATGTTTCTCAGTGGGAGATTGACAGATATTTGGATGCTCATTAATTTTATTATAAAATAAAATTTATAAGAGGGTGTTGACATAAAGAAATGTTTTTGATAACATAAAATAGTAAACAAAAGGTTTGCGCTTGTAGCTCAGCAGGTAGAGCACTCCCCTTTTAAGGGATAGGTCGCGCGTTCGAATCGCGCCAAGCGCAAATTTTTTATGCTTGAATTTTGAGATAACCCCTCCCGATAAATGCTACCGCTTACACTCCAGCCGAAAAGCTTAATGCTCGTGGCTCGACTTTGCTATGCGATGAGAACGCACATGGCGTAGCCTTGTTTGTCGTTCGAGCGCGAGTGAGCAGAGGGCGGAGGCTTGTCTGCCGGGCAAAAGCCCTCAGGCAGACAACCGTAGACCCGTTTAATGCGAACGAGCAAGACATTCGCGCCAAGCGCAAATTTTTTATGCTTGAATTTTTGCATCTTGACATTTGACTGTTATCACGAGATATTATTATAAAACGGAGGTAATTATGATAAAAACACTGGTGGCTTATTTTTCTTGGAGCGGAAATACAAAAGGTATCGCAGAAAAAATCCAAGAATTTTCAAATTCGGATATTTTTAGAATTGAAACTTCTAAACCATATCCCAAAAATTATAACGATACTGCTTACGGTATTGCTAAAGAACAACATGAACAAGGGATAAAACCCGAATTAAAAAGTAATGGCGATGTTTCAAAATACGATGTTATTTTTGTAGGAACCCCGGCATGGTGGTATTCAATGGCTCCCGCTGTTAAAACTTTCTTGGAAAATAATGATTTTAACGGCAAAAAGGTTGTTCCGTTTATTACACATGGCGGCGGCGGAAAATATAACATCGCTCAAGATATGGCTGCTATTGCTCAAGGTTGTGAACTTGTTGAACCTCCGTTTGTAGTCTATGATAGCGGCGAGGGTTCAGAAAAAGAACTTCAGGCATGGGTTAAAGAAGTTTTAGCAAAATAATAAAAAGGCTCTCATAATTTTTGGGAGCCTTTCTAAATTTTGTAATGTTAACGCTATTTTAAATATCAGTTAATTCTTCGCTAAGATTTTTTGTTTTGTACCCTTGAAGATCCAGCGCTGTATGTTTAAATCCTATTGCTGTGAATTTTTCAAGCACTTTTTCTCTTTGTGATAAAAACTTTGCAACCTCATCGCGTGCCAAAACTATTCTTGCAAGGGATGAATGAATATAAACTCTGAATTGACGAAATCCGATATCCAAAAGAGCTTGTTCAGCGTTTTCTACCATTTTTAGTTTTTCTTTTGTGATTTCTTCTCCGTAATCGAAACGTGAAACCAAACATCCTAACGATGGTTTATTCCAGGTTTCTAAATTTAAAACATTTGAAATTATACGCACCTCGTCCTTAGAAAGTTTAGATTCTTGTAACGGACTTTTTATCCCAAGTTCTTGCGCTGCATTATTGCTAAAATTTAAGTCAGGAGTTTCTACATCACTGTTAGAACCCTCAATAACATTTTCCATGCCGTTATCTTTTGCAATTTTTTTGATTTTTTCAAATAAATCTTTTTTGTAAAGATAACATCTGTTCTCAGGATTAGAACAAAAGTCCGAAATATTAAGTTCATCAGTCTCTATAATGAAATGCTTAATATTTTCTTTTTGACAAAAATCAATAGCCGCGTTGAAATCACGTTCGGGATATATACAGGATTTTGCCGTAACAGCAATAACGTTATTTTCTCCCAAAACATCTTTTGCGGTTTTTAGCAAAAAAGTTGAGTCAACGCCGGAAGAAAATGATACAGCAACAGAGTTAAGCGTTTTTAAATATTCTTTTAGGTTTTCAAAATTTTGATTAATAACTTGTCTTATATTTAGTCCCATTTGTGATGTGCCTTTCTCCCGTTTAACCTTCTTCTACAATGCTTGTAAGTCTTTCTCCATAGCTGTTAAAGCCGCCGGCAGCCTCCTCTATACGATATGAGATATTATCGTTCTTTGCTTTAATTTTTTCGAGTTTTGCTCTTGCGTCTTCAAGTTTTGTGTATTCTCCAACCAAATCTTCTGAGAATGCATCTTCTTTTTCTACGTACAATAAAAACATGATTAATTTCTCCTTTTGTATATTTGTATTATAATAAAAAATATGATAATAAACAATATCCCCGAATTTTTATCTGATGCATTTGTTGATAGCATAAAACTTGTACCGTTTTTATTTGTAATTTTTGTGTTAATCGAACTTTTTGAAACAAAATATTCAAAAAAAATAATAGATTTTATGCAATATTCAAAACGTTTTGGTCCTATTATAGGCGCATTGATTGCAATAATTCCGCAGTGCGGTTTTTCGGTAATTGCATCTACACTTTTTGTAAAACGTTTTATTTCGGCAGGGACTTTGTTGGCGGTGTATATTGCAACCTCCGATGAGGCAATTCCTGTATTGTTGACGGATTTTTCAAATTCTCTCTTAATCACAAAAATAATATTAATAAAATTAGTTTTGGCGATTATTGTCGGATATTTGGTTGATTTGGTATTAAAAAGAGTATTGAACGTAAAAAAAGACCCTATTGAAATTGAAAAAGGATGCTGCCATCATGATATTGTTGATGAAAATAGAGGGTTTTTATATCATCCGATAAAGCATACGTTTAATATTTTTGCATTTATTTTCATAACATGTACCGTTTTAAATTACGTTTTAATGAATTTCGGTGTTGATACGGTACGAGATTTTGTATTTGAAGGTTCAATGCTCCAGCCTGTGTTGATTTCATTAATAGGTTTAATTCCAAACTGCAGCATATCCATTTTGATAGTTATGCTTTATTTGGAAAAAACAATAACTTTCGGTTCGCTGATTGCAGGACTCTCTTCAGGTGCGGGATTAGGCTTACTTGTTCTTTTAAAAAAGAATGAAAATGCAAAAGAAACTGCGCTTTTAATTACTATTCTTTTCCTTGCAAGTGTACTTGCCGGAATTATTTTAAATGCCGCATAATCGTGTTTAAAATATCTTCTTTTGGTCTAAACCCAACCATACGGTCAACTTCTTGTCCGTTTTTTAGCAATACCATTGTCGGATATCCCTGAACGCGAAATTTACGAGCCAAATTTGGAGATTCGTCGCCGTCAACATACCCTATCCAAATTTTGTCAAGCTGCTCAAGTTCGGGTCTTAGCATTTTACAGTATCCGCACCAGCTTGCCGAAAAATCAATCAGTTTTAAACCGGTTGAGATTTGTTCTTCAAAATTGGTTTCGTTTAAATTTGTTATCATATTTATTTTATATTCCTTTTGATAAAATTTGTATATTGTACAAATAGTCAGTTTCTTAATTTTTTGCAGTGTCAAACAAACACCGCAAAAATTAGTTATTTATCTCTTTTAAAAATTTTTCGTAATCTCTGATGTATTCTTTTTCGTCATATTTTTCGTTAGAAAGAACCATTAAAACCGCACCGTCTGAGAAATCGAACATTTCTTTCCATACCATTTTATCAAGATAAAGAGCGGTTTTTGGGGAATTTAAAAGAACTTCGTCTTTTTCTTTTCCGGTATCAATTCTTACTTTGCAAGAACCGTGAATTACAACGAGCAAAAATTCCGAACGTCTGTTTGCATGCGCTCCTCTGACTGTATCTGCCATTTTTGTATCATAGATGTAGAAACATCTTTTAACATCGAACGGGCAGTTTGCACCTTGTTCGAATGCAATTAAATTTCCGCGTGCATCTTCGTATGCTTTTAAATTTATAAGTTCATATTGTTTCATTTTTTTGCAATTATCCTTTTTACGTAATCATAATACTCGTTGCTTTTGTACTTATCAACAATTTTTGTTAATTCTTCTTTGGAAATAAATCCCATGTTAAGCGCGATTTCTTCAAGACAGGCAACTTTAATATCCTGATTTTCTTCAATAGTTTGAACAAATTGTCCTGCTTTAATCAACGAACTGTGGGTTCCTGTATCAAGCCATGCAAATCCGCGACCGAGAAGTTCAACCTGGAGTTGATTTTTTTCGAGATAAATTTTGTTCAAATCCGTAATCTCAAGTTCGCCTCTTGCGGACGGTTTTAGGTTTTTGGCGTATTCTACAACGCTGTTATCATAGAAATATAAACCCGTAACGGCATAGTTAGATTTTGGATTTTGAGGTTTTTCTTCCAAAGATAAAACGTTACCGTCTTTGTCAAATTCAACAACGCCAAATCTTTGAGGATCTTTAACCTGATAACCGAAAACAGTTGCCCCTCCATTTTCTGTTACATTTTTAACGGCATTATTCAAATTTGTTGAGAATGATTGACCGTAGAAAATGTTGTCACCCAAAACAAGTGCAACGCTGTCAGTACCTATGAATTCTTCTCCTAAAATAAATGCCTGAGCCAATCCGTCAGGAGAGGGCTGTTCAACATAAGAAAAATTTACTCCAAACTGTTCGCCTGTGCCTAAAAGTTTTTTGAAATTAGGTAAGTCGTGCGGTGTTGAAATAATCAAAATATCTTTAATTCCGGCCAACATAAGAACTGATAACGGATGATAAATCATCGGTTTGTCGTAAATAGGCAACAGCTGTTTGGAAACAACCATTGTGCTTGGGTACAATCTTGTGCCGGCTCCGCCTGCAAGAACAATTCCTTTCATAGTTTTAAACCTCTCTTAAATTCATATAATCTTTTAGTGCTAATTTCCAATTTCTTAAAAGTTTTCCGTTGTCCATAACGCTGTATTTCGGACGTTTAGCGGGACGCGGAAATTCTTTCGTCGTACAAGGGTTGCATTTTGCTCCAAATTCTTTTGCAAAACCGTACCATGATGTATATCCGCCTCCGCATGTGTGATAAATACCATAAGGTTTTTCGTCTTTAATGATTTTTAATATTGCGTTAGCAAGGTCAACAGTCCATGTTGGGCATCCGATTTGGTCGTCAACAACTTTAATATCTCCTTTTAGAGAAAGTATTGTTTCGACAAAATTTTTGCCGTGAATTCCATAAAGCCAACTTGTGCGAGTAATGTAATATTTTTCGCAATATTTTTGAACAGCTTGTTCGCCCTCAAATTTTGTTAATCCGTAGTTACTTTGCGGATTTGGTGTGTCAGTCGGTAAGTAAGGCTCTTGTTTTTCTCCGTCGAAAACGTAGTCTGTAGAAATATACACCATTGCGGCATTAATTTTTTGTGCCATTTTGGCAATATTTTCTGTTCCTTTTGAGTTTATTAATCTTGCTGTTTCTAAATCTGATTCTGCGCCGTCAACATTTGTATAGCCGGCAAGGTGTAGAATATAGTCGGGTTTTTCGGTGTTTAAAACGGTTTCAACCCGGTTTTCATCCGTGATGTCGAGGTTATCTCTGTCTGTTTCAACAACTTCAAATCCCTCATCTTCAAATATCGGACAAAGGTCTTGTCCGAGCATGCCTTTTGCTCCTGTTACCAAAACTTTTTTTGATGCACTCATTAAATTCTCCAACTACTTTAATATGTTAAACATATTTTACCCTATAATTTTCTTATTTCAACCCCATGATGGGGCTCTGCAGAAATCGCCTTTTTCGAGTTTTTCGACTCTCGGTTTTTCTTTACTACTCAAGTCTTTCGTTTGAAAAACTCGGGCGATGTGTGCTACTTATCAGACTATTTTAGTCTATCATGTGTTTGAACTTGTACACCCTATGATTAATGTTATGCATTATGCCTTCATATTAAAATTCGCAATTAATGATATCTGTAATATCCACTTCAAGTACATCCTACAAAACGATAACATGAACTATTTACATGAATAATAAAAATGAGGCAGATTAAAAAACTGCCTCATTTTATTTTTAGTTTTAATAACTGCTTACACCAAACTTGCTTTTTTAGCCTCGATTGATTTCATCCAGTCTTGGTTATTCAAATACCAATCTATAGTAAGTTTGATGCCCTCTTCAAACGTAATTGACGGTTCCCAGCCAAGTTCTGCGGTAATTTTGTCGTTTGAAATTGCATAGCGTCTGTCATGACCGAGTCTGTCTTCAACATATTTGATAGAACTTTCATCCTTGCCCATTGCATCAAGAATTAAGTGTGTAATTTCCATGTTTGTCTTTTCGTTGTGACCGCCAACATTATAAACTTCTCCGACTTTACCTTTGTGCAAAACAGTATCTATTGCCGAACAGTGGTCATATACGTATAACCAATCGCGGACATTTAATCCGTCGCCGTAAACAGGTACTTTTTCACCTTTCAAAAGTTGTGAAATAAAGAACGGAATTAATTTTTCAGGATATTGATATGGTCCGTAGTTGTTTGAACAACGAGTGTTTAAGACCGGCATTTTATATGTTTCGTAATACGCTCTTACAAGTAAATCCGCTCCGGCTTTTGATGCGGAGTATGGTGAATTTGGCTGAATAGGAGTTGTTTCATAAAAATATCCGGTTTTGCCAAGTGTTCCGTAAACCTCGTCGGTTGAAACCTGTAAATATCTGTCAACACCAAGTTCTTTACTTGCTTGTAATAAATTTAAAGTCCCTTGAACGTTTGTTTCCACAAAAATTTCAGGATGTTTGATTGAATTGTCAACGTGAGATTCTGCCGCAAAGTTTACAACACAATCAACATCGGCAATTAATTCTCTGACAAGTTTTCTGTCACAAATATTACCGTGTACGAAAGTATAGTTTGGATTATCTTTTACATCGTTTAAATTTTCCAAATTTCCGCAATATGTTAATGCGTCCAAGTTTACAATTTTGTAATCAGGATATTTGTTTAGCATGTGTCTGACAAAACAACTTCCGATAAATCCTGCTCCGCCTGTTACTAATACTTTCATCTACATAATCTCCTTTTTGTTAATTTCTTTTAAACGAGGTTGGGTTCTGTCTTTTTCTGATAAAAGAGGTTCAAAATCTATTTCCCAATCAATATTTATATCTTCATCGCACCAAAGAACCCCGCGGTCTGCTTGTGGTGCATATTCGTTATCGGCTTTGTATAAAATTTCCACTTCTTCCGACAGGGCAGCAAATCCGTGGGCAAATCCCCGCGGAATAAACAACATGTGCTTATTATCTTGGGATAGTTCAACTTTAACGTACTGTCCGAAAGTCTTTGACTCAGGTCTTATATCAACCGCAACGTCATAAATTCTGCCTTTTACGCATCTTACAATTTTAGCCTGAGCATGTTCGCCCGCTTGATAGTGCAATCCTCGCAAAACTCCTTTTGATGATTTTGAGTGATTATCCTGTATAAAATTGTTAGGAATTCCATTTTGTTCAAATTCGGATTTTTTATATGTTTCCATAAAAAATCCGCGCTCATCTCCAAACACTCTTGGTTTTACTAAAATTACATCTTGTATTTTTTGCTTTTCAAATTCAAAACTCATAAATAAATAATACCATAAAATTGAAATAGTTTACACATGATTAAGTTTTTTTTCCCAATTATACGCATGAGTTATACTGTCCTCAAGATTATAATTGGGATACCACCCCAAAATATTTTTCGCTTTGGTGTTGTCAGCGACTAACGTTGCAGGATCTCCTGCTCTTCTCGGACAAATCTCAATCGGAATTTTTTTCCCTGTTATTTTTTCACACGCCGCAAAAACTTCTTTTACGGAACTTCCCTCTTTTGTGCCAAGGTTAAAGAAATTTGTTTCCCCTCCGTTTTCAAGATATTTAAATGCCAGAAGGTGTGCATTGGTTAAATCAGCCATATCAATGTAGTCTCTGACGCATGTTCCGTCTTTGGTATCATAATCTTCGCCAAACATTTTAAAGGTTTTTCCATCTGAGAAAGTTGATTTTAAAATGTTCGGTATCAAATGAGATTCCGGCTCATGCCATTCACCGATGCGGCATTGTTCGTCCGCTCCGGCCACATTAAAATATCTTAACCTGACTGATTTTAATCCGTAGGCTTTGTCATAATCATCCATAATTTTTTCAAGCATCAACTTAGTTTGTCCGTATGGGTTAATCGGTTCTTGCGGATGTTTTTCGTCAATAGGAACATATTTTGGCTCGCCATAGGTTGCGGCAGTTGATGAAAAAACGATTTTTTTAACATTGTAGTCGAGCATTGTGTTTAATAAATTTAGTGTGCCATAAACATTGTTCATGTAGTATTTACGTGGATTTTTAACGCTCTCTCCCACAAGAGAAAAAGCGGCAAAATGAAGTACGGCATCAATTTCATTATTTGCAAAAACCTTTTTTATATCGTAAATATTTTGCAAATCTCCCTGTATAAATCGTACATTGCCGTATTTTTTAAGAGTTTCAACAGTTTCAGCGTGTCCTGTTGATAAATTATCAAAAATCAAAACATCGTATTTATTTTTAATTAATTCTAATACGCAGTGGCTGCCGATGTATCCTGCACCTCCGGTTACTAATATCATTTTGCGGACTCCTTTTTGTTCAAATCGTACCATTTGCCGAAAAGTAAGAATTTTTTTTGTTTTAATCTTAATCTAAAAATACAACGTCGAGCGGTTTTTAACAGTTTTGGCAAATGTTTGAAGGGGTTTCCTCTTTTAAGGCTCAATTTGTAATAACTGTACTCAAATAAAAGAGTTCTTATTTCCGGGATTGGCGTTGATATATACGAGTTTTTATGCAAGCGCCATTTGGTCAGTTTTTTATCAATGTAATAAAATTTATGATTTAGAGCAATTTGCCGCCATAAAAACCAATCTAATTGCGGTTCGCCGCCTTTGATTGTATATTCCAAAGATTGCATAATTGATTTTTTGGTCATAACGATGGAAAAAGTTGGAACAAAGTTATTTTCACCCATTGCGTCGAAGTAATCTGCGGGGTTTCCGAGTTTTGAAATTAGAGATTTTTGTTTTTCAAAATACTCCTCATACCCATGAGCGGATGCTCTGTCGCCAAATGTTTCAATATCGTTAAAAATAAAATTAATCTCAGGATTTTTTTCTATTACGTTAACTTTTTCTTGCAAATAATCGGGAGTAATTATATCGTCGCTTTCCAAAAATGCAAGCCATTCACTTTGGGCTTTTTCAATTCCGTATTGAACGGTTTTGCAAAGTCCTTTGTTTTCTCCGTTTTCGTGTTGATAAAATTTTATTCTGTTATCTTTTTCGCAATAACCTTTAATAACTTCAACGGAATTATCTTTCGAACCGTCATCAACGATAATCATTTCCCAATTTTGGTATGTTTGAGCAAGTACGCTTTCAATGGTTTCTTTAATATAGTTTTCATAGTTATAACTTGCCGTTATAATTGATATTTTTATATCTTCCAAAATTAATCTCCGAGTTTGCGTTGATTATATTACAAATAGTTTGACTTTTCAACGGGTTTTTATAATAATTTGTAACGAAAAAGGTTTTATTATGAGTTTTAGAGCAGGTCAGGACATAATAGATTTTTTAAGGGGAAAGAGACTTCAACCAAAGTGTTTGGGACGGTATTACAATCCGATTTATAATAAATATGCCCCTCTGTGTCCGAAAGAGTTTGATATTTACAATAAAGACGGACAAAAAATGCGAACATTTTTTATACGGGATATGCAGCTTGCCCATATTCCTTTTTTTGCATCCAAGTATTTTATATGGGACAGGTTTAATTTCGGATTAAAAACACATTTTTATACACATAATTGTATGCTTGAAACAATGGGAAACCCTTATAAGCGTTATGGCATGCTTATTGAATCCGAATCAATTATGCCGGAAGATTACCTTATTTTTGATAAGCATAAGGGATTGGAAAAGGATTTTGATTTAATTTTTACATATTCGGCAAAGTTATTGGATAAACTTGATAATGCCAGATTGGTTCCGTTTGCGGCAAATCTTTACGGAAAATTCGGGGATGCGGATTTACACAAGGGGAAAACAAAGGATGTTTCGATTTTAAGTTCAAATAAGATAGCGTGTGAAATGCACAAATTCCGTTATGATTTGGCAATGAAGTGTAAACAAATATCGAAAGTTGACACCTTTGGAACTTTTGACGGGGGAGAAAGAGTTGGCACAATGTCGGAAGTTTTAAAGGATTACAGGTACAATATTTGCCTGGAGAATGATATCCAACCTTATTATTTTAGCGAAAGATTGATTGAAACATTTTCTAATCAAACGATACCGATTTATTGCGGAGCAACAAAGATAGATGAGTTTTTCAATCCTGACGGAATAATTAAAATAGATACTAAAACAGACATAGAAAAAATTTTGACACAGTGCACAAAAGAGGAGTATGAGCGGCGACTACCTGCAGTTTTGGATAATTATGAGCGGGCAAAGAGATATACCAACGCATTTGATTATATGTTTGAAAAATACCTACAATAAATTTTTGCGCACAGGGACTTGGATTTTTTGAAACACGGTTTATATTGGTTTTTGAGCATTTGTCAATACAAATATTCTCTTTCGGGAATATAAATCACATAAGCAGCCAGTCAATAAGGTTCAAAATTTTTATACCGTCATCATCTGTGTTGGTAAACAATGTATCTGTTGTAAGAACAATTTTTTCGTAATTGTCTTTTATTGCTTTTAAAGGTGCTAATTCCCTTTGCCTTGTTTTTTCGTCCGACATGGTTTCAGTTACCTGAATATAAAGTTTTTCATTTTGTTTGGTTGCAATAAAATCTATTTCCTTTTCATCAATTTTTCCAATATAAACCCTGTATCCCCTATTTTTTAGTTCCATATATACGACATTTTCTAATATATGCCCTCTATCGGTATTTTTACTGCCAAGCAGATAATTCCTTAATCCTAAATCAGTAATATAATATTTCCCTTGTGTCTTTAAATACTCTTTTCCTTTAATGTCATATCTTTTGATATTGTAAAAAACAAAAGCATTTTCTAAATATTTTATATAATTATCAATAACCCCGCCTGTTGTTCCTTTGGTAATTGCTTTATCCGAAATAAGAGTGTTTTTTATATTATTCACAGAGGTTGAATTTCCAATATTATTTGATAAATACATAATAATCTTGTTTAACAGAGCTGAATCTCTGACAGATACCTGATTTATTACATCTTTCATTATGACAGTTGAAAATATCCCGTCTAATGCCTGATTTATCATTGTTTCGTTAAAATTTAATTCTCTTAAACCCGGCATTCCACCTATTTTTAGGTATAATTTAAACTTTTCATCTTTTGTCATGCTTTCCATGTCATAGAAAGTCAGAAATTCTTTAAAAGATAAAGGTTGCATTTTTATTTCAACATATCTGCCTGATAAATACGTTGATAGTTTTGATGAAAGCAAATAAGCATTAGAACCGGTAATGTATATATCAATATTACTGTCAACTCTTAAAGAATTAACAGCAAGTTCCCAACTGTCTATTTTTTGTATTTCATCAAATAAGACATACAACTTGCCATTTATAGAATCTGCCTTATCTTTAACCATTTTATGCAGTTCTTTATATGTTAAATCAGCAAATTCCAATATTTCAAAATTAATTTTTAAAATATTTTCTTCACTAACACCATTTTCTTTTAAATATTGAGCAAAAAGTTCTAATAAAGAAGATTTACCGCATCTTCTAATCCCTGTAATAACTTTTATAAATTCTTTATCTTTAAAGTTTATAAGCTGATCTAAATATATCGGACGGTTAATCATATATTCTCCTTATTCGTATTATACAATAAAACTTATTAAAAATCAACATTTTTTCTTTTATAAAAGTAAAACTTTATAAAATTATATAATTTTTTGCTTTAATGACAAAAAACATAAAAATCCAACAATTTTACATGATATTTTTCAACAAATTATAGATATTATTTAAAAATAAATAATGTCCATTTCTGACACAATAATAAATTAATATAAAAACAAAAGGAAATAAAACATGTCAAAACAAATAAAAATACGAGTGTATCCTGATGGGCGAATAGAATCAGAAACCATTGGAATTAAAGGTAAACAGTGTCTTGGATATATTAAAGACATTGAAGCTATAACAGGTGCAAAAATTTATGGAGATGCTTTTGGTGTTTATCGTATCCCTCGTAAATGGTTAGAAAAGTGATACCCCAATGGAAAACCGTATAAGAATGTAAAAATAGTTTATACCTTTTGCTGTCGTGTATTTTAAAAAACTAATAATATCATAAACTTATTAAAAAAGTATCTGCATTTATTGACTTATACTGATTGTTTTAGTAACATGCACTTAAGAGGTTTATATGAGTCCAAGTGATAAAGATAAAAAGACTTCAATAAAGTTATTTGAAGATTATAAGGTTAGAACAAGCTGGGATAACGAAAAAGAGTTATGGTATTTTTCTGTTATTGATATAGTTGCTATATTAACAGAGAGTAAAGACCCTACTGCATATTGGAGAAAACTTAAGCAAAGATTAAAAGCAGAGGGAAACGAAACCGTGACAAATTGTCACGGTTTGAAAATGAAAGCTCCAGATGGCAAAATGAGAATGACAGATGTTCTTGATACCGAAGGGGTTTTAAGGCTTATCCAGTCAATACCAAGTCCAAAAGCTGAACCATTTAAACTATGGCTTGCAAAAGTAGGAAGCGAAAGGCTTGATGAAATGCAAGACCCTGAACTTGCTATAGACAGAGCAATGAAATATTATTTGGCAAAAGGGTATTCTCCCGAATGGATTAACCAACGATTAAAGTCAATAGAAATTAGAAAAGCCTTAACTGATGAATGGCAAAGAAGCGGAGTTAAGGATTCTCAATATGCTATTCTTACAGACATAATAACTAAAGAATGGTCCGGCATGAAAACAAGAGAATACAAAGACTTTAAAGGACTTAAAAAAGAAAGTCTTAGAGATAATATGTCAAATATGGAACTTGTTTTGAATATGCTTGCAGAAGTTTCAACAACAGAAATATCAAAGCAGAAAAATCCTAAAACTTTAGAAGAAAATAAATCAGTTGCCAAACAAGGCGGAAGTGTAGCAAAAGAAGCACGTAAAAAATTAGAACTTGAAACAGGCAAATCCGCTATTACTGATGAAAACTTTTTACCAAAGCAACGAAAAGTAAGACAGATTAAACAGAAGGATTAATATAAATTTCCATTGTGTAATCTTTGTTTTTACGGTAATTTTACGGTAAATTGCAAAAATTACAACTCGTGTTAAATTGCTCAAATCGCCAAAACCCAATAAAAAGGCAAAAAAAATGTTTGCAATTTGAAGCAAACATTAAATAAACACGAGGATATTAAGAGAGAGAGTTAAAAACCTTACCTTTATTATTCATCCGTTCCCATATTGTTTTGAAACTTTTTTTATTTTCTTATCCGAAAATCTTTTCTATATCTTTTTCCTTTTTGTTTTCTCTTGTTTAATCCTTACTCTTTTATAAAGTATATTTATCAAAAAAAATTGCCTTTTTTGATATATTTAACTTTACAAAACTTAATAAAATGCAGCAAAGCCAACAAAATCAGGCTATTTAGTACTCCATAATTAATTTATAAAAATAGCGTATTTCTTTTTCGGAAGAATTATTTAACTTATTTAAAATTTCGGAAATAAGTTGTTTTTTATCCTTAAAGGCTTTTAATTCAAAAAATTCAGAGATATCTATGTCCAATATTTCGGCAAATTTTTCCAATAAATCCGCTCGCGGAAAACTCCCGCCTCTCTCAATATGTCTTATATACTTTTCATCAACATTTGCCAATTCCGCAAGCTGAAACTGGGTTAACTTTTTTTGCTGTCTGATTTCTTTTAACCGTTTACCAAATGCTTTTTTAAGGCTCATGTCTTATTCCCTTTTAACCTAAAATATTAAAAATAAGAGCATTAAACTACTTATATAAATATTACTTTTGGAGCAATATTCATAATTTAATATTGACTTTATTTTAAAAACATGGTATTTAATGTAGAAAAATAGCATATAACATGACTTGTAGTGTTGAATTATAAGAAAAATACGCTATTTAATGTCATAGTGTGGTAGAGGTATAGCATGTCAAAAAAAGTTTCAATAATTATTCCGTGTTATAACAATGGAAAATTCGTTTCTGAGGCTATCGAATCAGCATTAAATCAGACCTATAAAGATATTGAAATTGTAATTGTTAACGACGGATCTACAGATAACAGCAGTGAAGTTATAAAAGAATATGCGGACAAGAATAAAAATATCCTGTTTTTTGACAACGAAGAAAATCATGGTGTTGTTTATGCCAGAAATATGGCGATTGAGGCTTGCAGGGGTGAGTACATTTTGCCGCTGGATTCGGATGATATAATCGAAAATACTTACGTCGAAAAGGCTGTTGAGATTTTAGATAAAAATCCCGATATTTCTATTGTTTATTGTGAAACTTTAGATTTTAACGACGGCATAAAAAGATTTTATCCGCCTTTTGATGAATTAAAATTTCGATACCAAAACATGATTTTTGTCACCGCTATGTACAGAAAATCCGATTGGGTTGAAGTTGGCGGATACAAAGAATATATGAAAAACGGCTATGAAGATTGGGAGTTTTGGATATCCTTAATTGAAATGGGGAAAAAGCCATACAGAATCCAAGAGGGATTATTTAGAGTAAGAAATGTTAGCGGTTCTCGCAATGACAAGGCTTTTAATAATTATCACGATATATTATTAAAGACTATAATTAACAATCACAGAGATTTTTATCTGGAAAATGATGATTTTGTTAAAAACTCTTTTTCTTATTTACGTTTAAAAAACAGGTTTGAAAGACGAAAGCGGAAATTTTTGACTGCCGTTTCAATTCTTTCGGTTATTCTGCTTTTATCTTTAGGGTTTAACATTTATTGGGCTTGCGGAGGATAATTATGCCGAAAGTTTCCGTTATTATGCCTGTTTATAATACAAAAGAAGAGTATTTACGAGAGGCAATAGAAAGTATTTTAAATCAAACTTACAATGATTTTGAATTTATTATTGTTAACGACGGCTCGACAAATAACGCGGAAGAAGTTATTTTGTCTTATAAAGATGAAAGAATTAAATATGTAAAGCAAGAAAACAGCGGAGTTGCAGCAGCATTAAACAAAGGACTTGAGAAAGCAGACGGAGAATACATTGCAAGAATGGATTCCGATGATATATCACTGCCTGAAAGATTTGAAAAACAGGTTAATTTTCTTGATAATAATTGCGACATTGCAATTTTGGGAACGGCATTTGAACTTTTTGGCAAGGAAAATTTTACTATCTCTCACATGATGTATCCAAAGATTTTGGATTTTTACCACGGATGTTTTCTCGGACATCCTACCGTGATGTTTAGGAAGAGTGAGTTTGATAAATACGGACTAAAATATAACCCCAATTACAAATGCGAGGACTATGAACTGTGGTCAAGGGCAATAAAAGTTTTGAAAATATGCAATTTACCGGATATTCTTTTAAAATACAGAACGCATGATAAAAACATAAGTTTCAAATCTCCTAAATTTATGGAAGATGAAAAGAAAGTTCAACAGAGTATTTTGGATTTTTTGACAGACGATGAAGAAGCAAAAAATTATATAAGAAAATTTTATGAAGTTAAACCCGATAAAGCAACTTTCTTACAAAAAGTTTTTTCGGTAAAAAATATTTATATAAAAGGCTCAAAACATAAAGTTATAACTATTTTTGGATTTCAATTTTGTGATAAAAAAGAACCTGAATTTTCGGTTATGTTGAGTGGAGGATTGGGCAACCAAATGTTTCAATGGGCATTTGGATATGCAATGGAAAAGAAAACCAAGAAAAAGGTTGCTTTTGATTTATCGTGGTTTCAAAAAGCTGATGATAAGGATTTTAAAGGAACAAAAAGAGCTTTGGATTTGCAAAATTTCAATTTGGATTTAGTGGTTGAATCTTGCGAAAACTTCAGAGAAACTTATGAAAAGCGGGAAAATATTTATGAACCGGCATTGTTTAGAAAATGCGGGAAACGAAAATTTATCGGGTATTTTCAATGCGAAAAGTATTTTGAAAAATATCGTAAAGAGATTTTGGAACATTTCAAATTAAAAACACCTTTGGATGAGAAAAACGAAAAAATGTTAGAGGAAATAAAGTCTGTCAATGCGGTTTCTTTACATATCAGACGAGGAGACTATTTAACATTTTATGAAGTTTACAGTAAATGCACAACAGATTATTATACCAAAGCAATGGAATACATTGCAAAACGCGTTGATAATCCGCATTTTTTCATATTTTCCGATGATATTTCTTGGGTAAAAAAATATTTAAAAATGGATTATCCGTTTACTGTTGTTGATATTAATACATCCGAGAATGCTGTTTTCGATTTGGAATTAATGAAAAATTGCAAACACAATATCATTGCAAACTCAACATTTTCATGGTGGGGAGCATGGTTGAACGAAAACCCTCATAAGATTGTAATTGCACCAAAACAATGGTTTGTAAAAGAAAAAACGGATATTATTCCGAAAGCGTGGGTTAAAATTGATAATGAAGTTTTTAAAAAATAAAAATAAAGTAAGTTTTATTAACAAAATTTCGGGTAATTTGATTTTAGAAGAATTTGTTGAAATTAATGATGGGGTAATACTTCAAAACGATGTTAATGAAACGATAAAGATAGGTAAATATTCGCAAATAGGACCTTATTGCTGCTTATATGGAGGAAATATAACTATTGGAGAATACGTTATGCTTGCTCCGCATGTTGTTATTACTACCGCAAATCATAATTATAAACAAATAGAACTACCGATGCGATTTGCAGGCTGTATTGATAATAAAAATATAACAATCGGAAATGATGTATGGATAGGAGCAAATTCGACAATATGTTGTGCTAATATCGGTAATGGTGCGGTTATCGGTGCAAATTCTTTTGTCAATCATGATGTACCTGATTTTGCCGTTGTCGCAGGTTCTCCCGCAAAAATCATAAAATATCGTTTTTCAGATGAAGTAAGAACTAAAATTCTAAATTCAAACTGGTGGAATTATAATCCCGAAAATGCAAAAAATATTATTGCTAATCTGAATATAGAAAACGTTTAGTTTTTTGATTTTATTGTAAAGGGACTATATCCAGTTTATACCCCAGCGGCAACAATATTTTCAATAAAGTATCTATTTGCGGTGATGTTTTTGACTTTTCAATTCTTGCTAAATATTCTTGTTTTATATTACATTTTTGAGCAAATTCCGATTGTGTCAAACCCAACTCTTTGCGAATTGCAATAAGTTTTCCCATTAACTCAACTTTTAAGTCTATTTCCGCAAGTTCTTCCCTTGAAAGTTCAAGAGTATCTTTAAATTTTTCCCAATCTTTAGAGTGTCTAAAATTTGTATTTTTCATCATAATCGCCTTTCATTAAAATCTTTAATTAATTTAATTGTTGTCGCAGAATGTTTTAATGTTTTGAACCTATCACAATTTGTGATAAGTTCTTTAGCCTCTTGTTCATTGAGTTTAAACATAAAATCAGCATTCATTCCCCTTGCGGTTCTTCTTCTTTGGCGGAAAGTTCCAACAGAATGTATGTCATATACGCCCCTAAGGCAACGGCTTTGGGGTCTAAATCCGTCATATTTGATGCTTCTATTATCGCGGCATTTATTTCAGGATTTTCCGTTTTGATGTAGTGTATCATTTTCTTGCGCCAATTCGGCACATCCTTAAAAATCTCTTTAAAAACTTTTTGGGATTGTTCGTTTGTAATTATCGGTAACATCTCTTTCTCCACCTTCTGTCCTTTTATGATAAAATCTTTCCGCCAAAAAGAAATATGCCTATAACAATACTTGATAATGCACTTAACATTACCGCTCCCGCAGCAATGTCTTTCGCCATACCCACTAATTGTGAATATTTGTTCTTATAAACTGCATCCAGCGTGAATTCTATTGCCGAATTTACCATCTCGCATATTAATACGATTGATATTGTTAATACAAGTATTGCCATTTCCGCCGCGTCAAAATCAAACAAGACCCCGCAAGCAAGAACAATTAGGGCTATAATAAAATGAAAACGAAAGTTCTTTTCACTTTTTAAGACTATTCTTATTCCTTTATACGCGTTTTCAAATGCCGCTTGATATCCTGTTTTTTTATACTTACTCATTTTTCTATCCCCAAATAGCTTAGCGCCTCATTTTGTGCCTTAACAACAAAATTATAATCCGCTTCCGTTTGGTGGTCAAATCCGAGCAAGTGCATTATTCCATGACTTATTAAAAAACTAAGTTCATATTCAAACTTTGTTCCGTTCTTTTCGGAATTCTCTTTTATCTTGTCAAGAGATATCATAAATTCACCAAGATTTATTTCATTATCAAATATAAATTTTTCTTCGCTATCGGCAAAAATTGCAAAGGTTATTATGTCCGCAATGTAGTCTTTATTACGATATTCACGATTAATCTCGTGCGTTTTTTCATTATCACAATACAAAATATCAAACGTTACGCATTTATAATCATAACCCCAAAGTGCCGATTTTTGGAAAAAATCTTGAGCCATATAATATCTGAAGATTTTTTTTGCTATTGTTAAAAATTTTCGCTCATTTATCGAAATATTTTCATTTATATTTTCTGAAAAAACATTAATTCTTATCATCTTCAATATCTTTTGGCTTGTTTGCTTGTTGTTCCAACTGTTTTATTTTATTATCCAATTCCGTATCTATAACCTTTTTAGGCACAGTTTTGGTTTTGTCAAGTTCGTGGACAATATCTTCATGGTATTTTATTCTGTTGTGCTGCATTCCACGCAAAATTCTGTTAAAGGTCGTTGCTATTGTTTTTAAATCTTTCAAAGTAAGCGGACTGTCCGAAAGTTGCCCGTCGTTTAATCTTTCTGTGATTATTTTGTTAATAATTGATTCAATTTCTTCGTTTGTAGGATTTTTTAATGAACGTACCGCAGACTCAACAGCATCGGCTATCATCAAAATGGCAGTTTCTTTCATGTTCGGTTTTGGTCCCGTATATCGGAACTGTTCTTTCTTTACATTATCCGCACCCTCTTCGATGATTGCCTGATTGTAGAAATAACTTGCCAAACCCTCTCCATGGTGTTGCAAAATAAAGTTTGAAATTATTGCCGGAAGGTGATACTCTTTTGCAAGTTCAACGCCATCTTTAGGGTGTGCGGTAATAACCATTTTACTCAATCTCGGATTTAATTTTGTATGCGGATTTTCAATTCCGAAATAAGATTGGTTTTCTACAAAGAAAAGCGGTCGTTTTAATTTTCCGATATCATGATAAAATGCACCGACTCTTGCAAGAATAGGATTACCTCCAACAGCCTCTGCCGCTGCCTCGCACAAGTTTGACACCATCAAAGAGTGATGATATGTTCCTGGAGCTTCAAATTGTAATCGTTTCAAAAGCGGCTGGTTGTGATCAGCAAGTTCTGCCAAACCATAAGGGGTAATAATTCTGAACGAACTTTCCAATACCGGTAAAAGTCCTAATATCACAATTCCGCTCAATACACCGTTTAAAAATATGTAAAGACAATCTGTCGCTATCAATGTTTTGCTGACTTCTATCAAACAACTTTCTATTAAATAAACTGTCAACAAAATTATTGCCGACAAAATACCGATTTTAAGTCCTGTTTTTATAAGGTCAAACCGTTTTGAGAATTTTAATCCTGCCATTGATTCGGTTGCCGCCAAATTTATCAGGATAAACGAACATACAAATTGCATGTTATATTCCAAAACAACAGACAATATTGCCAGCATTAAACTTGTTGCCACAAACGCTATTCTCGGATTTGAAAAAATCGTCAAAAGCATCATCAATGCAGGAAGCGGCAATACATAAGATGAAAATGCGGGAGGAATAAATATTGAAACAACCGCCGTCACTAATGTTAATATTGCGGTCATTAACAAGTGGTCTGTCTCTATATAACTTTTTTCAAATATTTTTAGATAATACAAAAATGCGAGCGTGCAAATTCCAACCAGAACAAAAACTATACCAAAGCCTTTATAATTAACGTCTATTACGTTATAACCCGCTTGGACAAGTGCCGCACGTTTGAGTTTTGTAACAGGTTCTCCCTCAAAAAGAATTTTATCTCCCTTTTCAAACGTTACTTCGTAAGGTTTTACAAGGGCTTGAGCGTTTCTTTTGGCAATATCCGTCGCATATTCATTAATAACAAGATTGGGAACGACAACTTGTTCAAGAAGCTCTCTGATTATTGTTGCTTGCGGTTTTGATATGTTTGAACTTATATTTTTATTTATTATTTTCTCCAAATTACCCGCATCTTTTTCTGTTACGCCTATGCTAAGTATGTTTGTCAATGTTAATGACGTTTTATCAAATATTTGTTGAACGGCTTTATCATCCGATTTTAAAAGGTATTCTATAACATAGTTCTTTGTTGTGATATTCGAAATATCAAGCAGCAAGCCAAGTTCATCTTTTTTGGTATCCATTGAGGCATCTTTTTTTCTTATTTGAGATATTGAACTGAACAATGTTGTAAGATTATCTTTAATATAGGTGTCCTCAGTCGGAGTAAGTATGGGTTCGACTTTTGATGCTACTTCTTTTTTACGCTGTTCGGTTTTATCCGTATCAACAACCGTAATCGTTTTTTGCGCAATTATATCTTTTTTGCTTATTCCGTTTTCTATAATACTTTTATAAAAAAAGTTTTGAGACGAAACAGTTATTGTCATAAGAGTTACAAACGCAAAAAAAGCAACCGTGTAACCCAGTTTTGCGGATGTAACAAAGTGTTTTATATTATTTATGTTTAATTTTTTTATTTTCATAATCATCTACATTTTTTGTAATTGTGTAACTGCCGGATCTAAAAGTTTTTTGCCCGCCTGTTCAAAGTCGATTGAGCAGAGAACCTTTTCTCCGTAAGAAATTATTTTTGTCACGATACCTTTTCCGTAAGTTTCGTGCATAACAACATCACCTTGAGCGAATTGCCCGTCTGATTTTGGTGTATCAGGTTGTTCCGCAGGATAAACAGGAACAATCGGAGTTTCTTTAAACTCCTGAGGCTCTTTTTGCGCCACCGGTTGAGGCGGGATTTGAGGCGGAACCTCTTGCAGTTGAGGCGGTACATCTTTTAATTGTGACGGTACCTGTTGAAGCTGAACATGCGGTGATTGCACCAAATCATCTTCCGCAACAGGATGACGTGGAGGAATAGAAATTTCACCATCTTCAAAAATTTCTCCCTGCATTATTTCTTTCGGTTGAATTTGTTCATGGACAGGTTGTTCAAATTCTTCAACCTGTTCGAATTGCTCTGTTTGCTCAAACTGCTCTTGCGGTTCCCCTTGTTCGTAGCCGATATTTTCTTCGATAAAATCCAAGTCCTCATCCGTTAAATCGGAATTAACACGTAAATCTGACGCAGGAACAGATTCCATTTTATTAATATCTTCAATAATGCTTTGATTTACGCTTTCATCAATTTCGGGTTGAATTTGTTCAGGGACAGGTTGCTCGAATTCTTCAACCTGTTCAAATTGCTCTGTTTGCTCAAACTGCTCTTGCGGTTCCCCTTGTTCATATTGTTCAAACTGTTCTGAAGGTTCATCTTGCTCAAATACCTGAGTTTCTGCCGATACTTGTTCTGTTTGTTCAATTTGTTCGTACTCTTGAGGTTCTGCGATTTGTTCTTCCGGCAAAACCTCCGTTATTTTTTCAGGTTCAGTTGTTTCAAACGATGCCTCGGTTTCGTCAGGCAAAATTTCCGTTGCGGTTTCGTTAATCACTTCAAAGTTATTTTCTTCTGTATCAGAAACCACAGGTTCAACGGGTTCTTCAGGTTTTGTTCTGTAGCAAAGATCTAAATCCTCTTGGGCATCGGGTTGAACTTCGATATTTTGTTCCGGCTGTTCCTCAACACTTATTTGGGCTTGAATTTCATCCGCAATTTCGTCATCCGAAATACTTTTTTGAATTTGCGGTTCAATATTTTCAATCGTTTCTTCTGTTATCTCTGTTTTTTCTGTCATTACCGCAGGGTTTTCAATTTCTTCTATAATTTGATTATCTTCTGTTGACAGAGACTCTTGCGTATCCTCTGTTGAATCTGCGGACGGAATTTTACCGTTTTGGATATCCGTTGCAATGTCATACTGTTCTAATTTTTGAGGTCTTGGAACTTTTTCGGATTCCGTTAGTGAAACAATAAACGGAATATATTGAGTTTTGTCACCATATACAATAAATTCGCCATGATTTAGTTTACTCAAAAACACATTGTATCCGGCAAAGTCGTCCTGTTGCTGAATTGGCGTAAACAGGATAAGATTTTTTGACAGTTGTTTTATTTCTTTAAGGTATTTATACTTGTACGGCGACAAAATTAAAGAGAAGATATTTTCGGATACAAAAATTTGTTTTAACAATTTTTTATCGGTATTATCGTCTTCTATCGGAATTATTGAGTAAAACTCCGTGCCGATATCTTTCATTACGGAATACGTGTAGGATATGAATTCTCTTTGGAGGGTTCCGTCAAATTTTGAAATATCTATTACGCAAATTGGCAGTGTTTTTAATACTTTTTTAAGGTTTTCAAAGTCTTTTTTATCTTGAGCAAACACACCGCCATCATAGTATTTTAAGAGTTTGTTTTTTAACAATACAAGTTCGTTGTGTTTTAGTTCTTCGTATTGTTCATCAACAACACTTTTAAACATTTCAAACGGAATAAATTTTTCCGGGATTTGTTTAACATAGTTTTGCACCTCAAGAAAAATTTCCTGAATCATCGCTTTTGTTTCACCGCTGGCGTCAGTCAGACCTTTTTCGTATATAAAGTTAATTGTATCGTAATTAAGCGGAAGTTTAAAGTTTTCTCCCGCAACCAATTTTGACGGAAGATGTGTTGTGCCTGTTGTATCAAATATAACGACTTTGCAGCCGTAATTTACGATCTGAGTCCAAATTGTTGAAATAAATCTTTCTTGTTCATCCTGATTTTCAACGCATACAAGTGTTTTCTCCCGCAAAAGGCTTAAATCTAATTTGAAAGGGAGTTTATCTTCAGTGATTTCGCCAATACATATAGGGTTAACCGCCTCAATAACGTTAACAAGCTGTTGAATGCTCAAGATTTGAACATTGGCATCTATTGACGGAATAGTTCCGCTATACGGTGAAAAACCGCCATCTTTATTGAGTGTAAAGAGCATTTTTAAGATAGAAAAATGGTTATCGGGTTTGGCGTCTAAACTAATCACCTGTGCGATAAACATTTGAACATCATCCTGAACAGTTACAAAACTTCCGAGAGACAGAGGTTCACTAACGGGAGCATAGGTTATTTTTATCAGATTATTTTTAATATCAACTATTTGCATTGTTTTTCCTTATATTCATGAATATTACCATTATTCTATAACAAAAAAAATTTTTATGAAACATGCCTGAGATTTATTTGTCAGGTAAGGTCAGAATTAAAATTAAGGGGCTTGTTTTTTATTTTTCTTTGTGTCACAATGTTTTTGCAATCAAAGTAATTGCATTTTTTAATGTTTATTTAAAGAAAAAGAAAGAGATATTTCTTCAGCTGTGAGTACTGAAAAAAGTTTCAATTTTAAATACCTCAAAGAACATGCAACCGCGGGCAGTTTCCGCAGGGGTTATGAATGTTACGTAAATAATTACGTCATTGACTCGCGCGCGGAAAAAAACTTCTATCATGCTAAAGTCCGCGGGAATTACAAAGATTCTTACCAAACAGACTTGATTTTTAAAAAAAATGCCGTTGAAGCAAGATGCAACTGTCCTTTAAAAGAAGAGTGGTGCAAACACGCTGTTGCTGTTGGTATTAAAGCGATTAAAGACAACGCCTACGACAACTTTATGTTTAACAAGTTCGATGTTCAACCCGATTGGTCTGACGAAAATACCGAACTTTCAACAAAACCAAACGGCGACTACATCTTCCATTTTAACAACAAAAGAAAACCGAATTTCTTTTCTGTTTTGGTTATTTCGCGAGAAACAGGCAAGGTCGTTCGCTCTATAGAAGGTGTTCTTAAAAAACTTATCGAAGAACAAAGAACAAACCCTAATTTCTCCGTAAATAAAGAGCAAATGGTTGAAATAGAAATTTTTAAACAACTTTTAACAATATCAAGACAAGATAAAAAAGCCGGCTGGTACGATATTCCAATCACAAAATTTGACGGAATATTTCAACTTCTTGCCAAGGCTGATGAGGTTTTGGATGAAAAAACAAAACGCAGACTCAAATTTACTGACCAAGAATGGCGCTTGTGCCTGAGCGTAAATTACGCGGCAGCAGGAGCTTTGATGCTTGCTCTTGAATGGCACAGACCCGATAAAAATGAAATATATCCGTTTGAAGAAGTAAGATATTTTTCAAGACATCTAAAATGGGGTCGATATAAAAATATTATCTTCCCGATAAACGTTAATGTCGGAGCAATTCCGCAAAACCTTATTAAAGCATCTTTTACTGATTTGAAAGATACAGAATGCGGGAAATTCCTCTACGAAGAACTTCCGAAACTTCAAGAGGTTATGGACGTGGAACTTTGTGATGCGTTGCAAGATATTTTACAGGAACAAAAACCGCCTGTGAAAGTCGTTACTCTCGGTATTGATTATGATGAATCGCTAAAAGCCTCGTTGGATTTCGATTATGACGGAGTTATGGTTCCGTATTCGAAAACTGATAAATCACCTTATTTAACCGTTAAAAAGAATGATAAACTCTATTGGATTAAGCGGGATTTGCAACACGAACAGGCAGCGTACAACATGTTACTTGCATGCAAGTTTGTGCCTATGCAGACAAACAATTTGGTTTTGGAAAAAGAAACCGCGATTGATTTCTATAACTACTATATGAAACAAGCAACGGACGGTTGGAAATTTGAAGAAAAAGACGACGTAAGTTTTTATAAACTGATTAAAGAACAGTTTAAAATGAAAGCCCGCGTTGAATTTGCACAAGAGGCTAATGATAGTTTTGAGATAACATTATACGGTCAAGTAGGCGAAGAAAGAATTGAGTTTGAAGAAATATACTCTACAATTCAATCCGGAGAAAAATACCACAGAATACGAAGCCTGGGCTTTGTAGAATTCCCTGCTCAGGATATTTATTCCGTTATGCGGGCATTTAATTCTTTTGACGTTTACAGAAACAATGAAGATAAATTTCTTGTTAAAACATATCGTGCGGGGTTGTTAAAAGAACTCGAAAATTTCCACATCGAACTTGATTTGAGCGACGAATTCGCAGAGTTTTGGAAACAAATGTCAACCTTCTCAACAACCGATGAAATCGTAAAATCTAAAAATGTTAAAGCGGATTTGAGAGAATACCAAACAAAAGGTTTCAGTTGGCTGTGGTTTATGTACAAATACGGACTTAACGGAATTCTTGCGGACGATATGGGGCTTGGTAAAACATTACAGGCACTTTGTGTTCTTCAAAAAGCAAAAGACGAGGACGGACAAATGCCAACACTCGTAGTTTGCCCGACATCCGTCGTTTTTAACTGGGAAGCGGAAATTCAAAAGTTCACTCCAAAACTTTCTTGTTTAAAACTTTCGGGCGTTGACAGAAAAAATTTGTTTAAAGAAATCCAAAATTATGACATTGTAATTACAAGCTATGCTCTTATAAGACGTGATATTGAAGAACTTAAAAAAATCAACTTCAGATACGTAATTCTTGACGAATCTCAAAATATTAAAAACGCAATGTCCCAAACCGCACAATGCGTAAAAACACTTGATGCACAGCATAAACTTGCACTTTCAGGTACTCCGATTGAAAACAAGCTTGAAGAATTATGGTCTGTGTTCGATTTCTTGATGCCGGGATTTTTATTCTCAGCACACGAATTTAATTACAGATACGTAAATCCTATTATGGAAAGACAGGATGCAACCGTTCAAAAACGTTTAAAACTCCAAATATATCCGTTCATTTTACGTCGTATGAAACGTGATGTTGCAAAAGATTTGCCAAACAAAGTGGAAAACGTTTCTTACTGCGATTTGACTCCGGAACAGAGAGATTTCTACTTGGATGTTTTGGATTCAACAAAAGAAGAATTGTTCAAGAGTATCGAACAGAACGGACTTGAAAAAAGCAGAATGTCAATCTTCTCGGCACTTTTAAGATTACGTCAAATTTGTTGTCACCCGAGACTCTATGACACAGACAACATAAAAGGCGATATCGGCTCAGGAAAATTTGAACACCTTAAAGATATGCTTGAGGATATTATTGACAACGACCACAGAATTTTGTTGTTCAGTCAGTTTGTTAACATGCTGGATATTGTCAAGGATTGGCTTGACAGAACAGGTATCCCTTACGAATATTTGACAGGTAAAACCAAAGACAGACAAGGCGCGGTTGAAAGATTTAATTCTAATCCAAACATAAAAATCTTCTTGATTAGTTTAAAAGCCGGCGGAACAGGTTTGAACTTGACGGGTGCGGATTACGTAATCCATTACGACCCTTGGTGGAACCCTGCGGTTGAGGATCAGGCAACGGACAGAGCGTATCGTATCGGTCAAAAGAAAAAAGTCTTTGTTTACAGACTTATCACAAAAAATACTGTGGAAGAAAAAATTCAAAAACTTAAATCCGCGAAACGTAACCTTGTTGACAGCGTAATTTCAGTTGACAGAAACATCGTTAAATCTCTGACAATGGACGATGTGAGAGAGATATTCTCTGTTTAGTATGACGTATTTATTTTTAATTTTAAGGATATTATCAACCCCTGTTGCAAACGCTTTTCAGAAAAAAATTGTGCAAAATAATTCCGCAATCATAAGCAATTTTTATGTTTACTTTATACTTTCAATAGGCTGTATTCCTTTTATGACTCAAGTTTCTTGGAACACTTTGCCAAGAACGGTTTATTATAATGCTATGCTTTCGGGGATTTTATGTTCGGTCGGAACGATTTGTCTGATTAAAGCCTTGGAAAAGGGTGAACTTTCAATTCTTGGGCCGATAAATTCTTATAAATGTATAATAGGCTTAGTTTCCGCATTTGTATTGCTTGGAGAAATCCCGACATTTGCGGGCTTTTTGGGCATGTTGCTGATAGTATACGGAAGTTGGTTTATATTTGAGACAACAAAAGAGGGATTTTCATTTGAATTATTTAAACGTCGAGACATACAACTTAGATTTGCGGCGTTGATTATGAGCGGAGTCGAGGCAGGAATTTTAAAAAAAGTAATAATACAATCATCACCGGAAATTTCATTTTATCTTTGGTGCTGTTTAGCGGCATTATTTTCGTTTATAATATTGATTTTTAGCGGAAAAAAGTTTGAAAAGCCTGTCGGCATGAGGGATTATTTTACGGTAGCGTCGGGAATAGCGATTATGCAATTATCAACAAACATTGTGTTTAAATATATGCAAGTAGGATTTGCGCTGGCACTTTTTCAACTTTCAACACTGGTAACATTATTTTTAGGATTCAAAATGTTTCGGGAGGGAGAGATGAAAAAGAAGTTTATCGGCACCATGATAATGATTTTGGGCTCGGTATTAATCTTAAATTTTTAAGCGATTAAATACAAATTTACACAAAGATTTTAATAATAGGGCAAAGGTATTGTATAAAATTTTATAGTTATCAATTTTTGATTAAAGTTTTTATTTTCTGTGCCGATATATTTGGTGAGCAAAAACAGAATTTGCTTTTTGAGTTTTAAAATTAGGGTGACATTTTAATCAAAAACGTCACCCGTTATTTTTATTCTTCCACAAAAAACTCATACGCCTGATGCTGTTCTTGCTGTTCATCAGTGAGAGTTTGTTGAGGAAGAAACTCTTTAAACTTTCCTGCAACCTGCCAGTCGCCGTTTTGGGAAATATAGTGCACAGTTTGCGTTATTTTATATGTACCGTTGTGAACGCCGAATTCCTGCAGGCTAAAGTCCATTCCCGATACAAAGTTGTATTTCGGAGTTGTTAGAGATAGTTGTCCGTTTCTCTCGATTGATGTGCGCAACAGTTCCGAACTTAATATCGCTTGTCCTTCTGCGTGGGAATTAAACTTTTGGCGCATTTGCAAGATATTTTTTCCGTCGTTTACTTTTCCGATTTGCACTA
>JAFUZZ010000087.1 GCA_017476325.1 bacterium
GCAAAACTTTCAAACCCTAAATCCGCGTCCTTACTACCTTTGGAACCTAACGCCCCACAATTCTGAGAACCTAAATCCGCGTCCTCACTACCTTTGAGACCTAATGCCCCCCCCCCCTGCTCGGGTGAATAATTTGTTCATGGTTCTTCTCCTTATCTTGTATGATACGCTCAGGATACAGATGCTGAAACTAGTTCAGCATGACAGTTACTTGTCACCCTGAACTCGGTTCAGGGTCTGTTTTATTCCTAACATTATCATTATAAACCATGTTTCAAAAATTTCAACCCTCTATTTAATTTTTTCCTTGCATTTTATTTAAAATATTTGTAAAATTATCTTATGTTGGAATTTAAAAGAAAAAAATCTTATACTAAAAAGATTACGTTTATTCAACCAAATTTAATCTATTTGAAAAAGAAACGAAAATTACGCATTGAGCCAATGATTTATTCAAAACTCAAATGGCTCACTCCTGAAGATATTGAATGCGAATTGATTGATGCAAGAATTGAAGACGTAAATTTCAATATTCAAACGGATTTGGTTGTAATGTCTGTTTCAACATTGACAGCAAGAAGCGCATATAAAATCTCGGCAGAATTTCGAAAAAGAGGTATACCGGTTGTTCTGGGCGGATGTCATGTCATGCTTTGTCCCGATGAGGCTAAACAAAATGCCGATGTCGTTTGTTTTGGTGAAGCCGAAATAACCTGGAAAGAATTAATTAAAGATTTTAAAAAAGGAGATTTGAAAAAAGAATACAGATGTAACGGTCGTTTTGATTTTAAGGAAGTTAAAGCGGACAGAAGTATTTATAAAAAATATCACTACGTTCCGATTACATCCATTGAATTTAGCCGCGGATGTATGTTTAATTGTGAGTTTTGCTCTTATGCTCCGATTTATAAACAACAAATTACGTATCGCGAAATTGATGATGTAGTAAATCAAATAAGACAAAATCCAAAACGGCTTTACGTTTTTATTGATGAGAATTTCGGCAACGACATAAAAAAGACATCGGAACTTTTGGAAAAAATGATTCCGTTAAAAACAAAATGGGCGGCACAAATGTCTGTAAATGCTTTGCAAAACCCCGAATTTGTAAAGTTGATGGCAAAAAGCGGCTGCGATACATTGTTCGTTGGGTTTGAGACGACAAACCTTGAAACCTTAAAACAAATGAACAAAATGGCAAACTTGAAAAAAGACAGTTATGATATCGCTATTCAAAACTGTGTGGATAACGATATTAATATTGCGGCCGGCTTAATTGTCGGCTCGGATACCGATACGTATGAAACCATTAACGAAACTTATAATTTTGTTAGTAAGCACCAGGTTTTATTTTGTAATTTCGTAAACCTGCTGCCATTTCCGGGAACACCGTTTTACGAACGATTAAAAAAAGAAGGTCGCCTAATTTTTGATAAATGGTGGCTGGAAGATGTGGCTCCTTATCACACTGCGCTTTTCGTTACGGAACATTTTAGTGCAAAAGAAATGGAAACTCTCGGCTACAACTACATAAAAAAATATTATACTTATAAAGAAATTTTTAAAAGATTTATTCATTCACGATACAGAATAAAATCAAGAATAAAAATTTTGTTTGGAAATATTTTCTTAAAATATTTTTATATCGATTTGACGGCATAAAGTTTGAGTTTTACGGACGTTCTTTTGCGCGTCTTAGCAGTTGACAAGATAAATCGTCAGGGTACAAACTCATTTTTGGTTCGTATATTTTAAAGATTTCCCGCCTGATTTTTTCCGCTTCGGCAAATAGTCCTTGAGGTGCTTTAAACGCTAAAGAATTATCTTTTTCGCTTATTTTAACAAGATATTCCGTTAATCCGAAATCATCGGGATGCTGCGCAATAGGCGATGTCGGAAGATAGGTGTAGTTATGCAAAGAAATATAGTCTATGTATTTATAGTGATCTACAAGAAATTGCTTTGTCATATACATCTCTTCAACAGTTTCCTGAGGGAATAAAATCATTGTCCAACACCAATTAAAAATGCCGACTTCCGATGCGGTTTTGATTACGCGGGAATTATTTTCGACCGTAGTCCCTTTGTTATAAAGTTTCAAAATTCTGTCCGAACCGCTTTCGAGTCCCCATAGTATAATCCTTAGTCCGGAGTCATACATTAATTTTAAAAGATTGTAATCAAATTCTTTTTCAAGTCTTAAATCGGTTAAATAATAAATTTTTAAATTATTTTCAATAATTTTTCTTGCGAACTCTTTTGCATACTCTGGGTGCATTGCCGCATCACTGACAAAGAAATGATTTACGTTCATTTTATAAACGTATTCTTTAAGTTCTTCAATCATGTCATCAACATTTTTTTGTTTATAAGAAATACAGTCCATAAACGTGCAAAACTCGCACTTGTGCCAATAGCAGCCGCGGGAGGTTTCGATTGGCAAAACTGTTTTAGGAACAAAAAATTTTGAAAGGTTAATGCCTGTATAGTCAGGTTTATAAAATTTTGAAGATTGAAGATTCCCGTCGGTTTTCAAATTGTTAACAACAAAATCTTCGTCCGCATTTTGTTTGTAATCAGGTTTGTAAAATTTTTGGTTAGATTTATCGACCTGATTTATTTTAATTATTCCGTCGCTGTCTTTAAAAATAATATTTGGAATTGTTTGAAACTGTTCATTATTGGCAATTTTTTTAAATGCTATTTCGCCCTCACCGTAAATAAATGCATCGACACAGTTTTCGAAAATGTCGGGAATTTGTTTTATGGCATTTCTGTAGTCTGTAATTTGAGTTCCGCCAAAGACAATCTTTGCGGACATATATTTTTTAATTTTCTTTGAAAGATTTAGAGACCACTCAAATTGGTCATAGCTGTACACGGAAAATCCGATTAAATCAGGGTTTAGGTCTTTAATGTTTTTTATGAGATTTTCCAAATCCCATTCATAAAAAAACAAATATTCATCAGGAACATTTTCAGGCTTTCTATAAAATGTTTTAAATCCGCCATTGACGATTGTTTTTATGGAATTATAAAAATCGTTAAATTCGTCAATCGGTTTATCCAAGAGTGTTTTTAGTTGTTCATTTGCGTTTTTGAACTTTTTGAAAAACCCTACAAAGAAATTTGAATTTTGGGAGAGGAAATATCTTATTTCGTTTATATATTTGATTGAATCAATGTCTTTTTGCGGGTTAAGTGTCTTTAAAATTTCGGAGTACTTTTTCATTTTAAAATCCACATACGAAATAAACTCTTCGCTTATAATAAAATTCATAAACAAAGAATTAACATCAAAGGTTTCAGCCTCGTGACCTTCTTCTCTAAGCATTCCTGTAAGCAGCGGGACGCTGAGCATAGGTGCGAGGTTTATATCCCAAATCGGCGGAAATATAAGTAAAACTTTCAAAGAGATTCTCCTTTTTTATCCGTATTCTACAATACTTTTGATTTAAAGTCCACCAAATTATAAAATTTAGTGAATAAACGGTAAAATTCCGTACCAATTAAAGAACACTGCATCGCGTTTAGATTTATACAAGTCTAAAATTTCTTGGTTAGTCTTGTTTCCATAGATTTTTATATCTTCAGGGAAATCCGGATAGATTCCGATAGCGTGTTTATATTTAGTAAATTCATCAACAAATTCTTTTGTCAAATTAAACTCTTCCCAGTGTTGAAGCAATCTTGCGTTACGAATAATTGCAAAATGATTTGTTTCAACGTAGTCAATGTTATCATAGTTGTCGGTAACGAATTTTTTGGTTAAATCTAAATCCTCTTTTGTTTCGGCAAGCATATTATACATAACAAAACAGAAGTTATAAATATTGGCACTTTTGGCAATTTTAAGAAGTTTCGCATTAGTTTCGGAATTTGTGCCTTTGTTATAAAGTTTCAAAATTCTGTCAGAACCGCTCTCAAGTCCCCAATATATGAGTTTAAGTCCTGAGTCGTACATTAACTTGAAAAAATCATAGTCAAATTCTTTTTCAAATCTAAGCCAGCGCGTATAGTTTATTTCCAATTTGTTTTCAATAATTTTTCTTGCAAACTCTTCGGCATACTCTTTTAAGACGCAAGAATCAACAAAGAAAAAGTTATTAATTCCATATTTATAAACGTATTCTTTAAGTTCTTCAATTACCAAATCAACAGGTTTTTCTTTGTAGTTTATACAGTCAATAAATGTGCAAAAGTCGCACTTGTTCCAGTAACATCCTCTTGCGCTTTCTACTGACAAAATAGGTTTTGGAAGAAAATAGTTATCGAAATTTATACCGGCATAATTTGGTTTATAAAATTGTAAATGGCTAATAGGTTCTTCTTTGTTAATTTGGATTTGATTATTTTCATCAAGATAAATTATGTTTGGAATATTTTCTAGCGGTTCTCTTTTAGCAAGCATTTTGAATGCGGTTTCTCCCGGACCATAAATAAATATATCAGAATTATACCTTAATGTGTTTTTAAATTTATCATCCACAGCCGTTCTTAAAGCGGTTATTTCATGTCCGCCAAGAACTATTTTTGCATTTGTAAGTTTTTTTAATGTCGGTACAAATTGATATGTCCAGTTTTTTTGTTCTTCACCATAAACGGAAAATCCAATCAACTCAGGATTAAACTCTGTTATTTTCTTTATTATAAAATTTTGTTCCCAATCTTTGAACAGATTATTTTCATTGGATATTGGAGAAGTATAAAAATCTTTAAAAATGGTGTATATAATACCTTTCAATTTTTGATAATAGTCATTAATATCAGTACTTTTTTTATTTGTCAAATTTTGCATTGCTGTTTTAAAATTAGGATTTTTACTATAAAAATCTTGTAAGTACTGTTTATTAGACATAAAAAGTTTTACTGCATTTCCATAATATTGTGCAGTAGTAATATCGGCATTTGAAAAAGGAATTTGGTTTCTAAATTTTAAAAGTTTATCTTTATAATAATCAATTTTATTTTTTAAATAGTCAAAAAACTCTTTGCTTGCAACGAAGTTTGAAAACAAGGCGTTTGCATCAAGAATTTCGACTTCGTGACCTTCTTCTCTGAGCATTCCTGCAAGCAGCGGTATGCTGAGCATAGGCGCGAGATTTATGTCCCAAAGCGGTGGAAATATCAGTAAAATTTTCAAACTTCTCTCCTTTTTGAATATTTTATCATTTTAAAAATTTTTGTCTATAATGTTTTATTTTGTTATTGTTGAAAACTTGATAATAATATCGCTTGAACATGCCCAGTTTATCATTTTTTCGCGAAACATTTGTTTAAATTCAAATTCTATTTGACGGGAATAGTTTTTTATTTCTTGCGGTGCATTATAATTTCCTATTCCTCCTTCAAAGTTAAAATCCTTCTTATTTAGTCCAAAATCTTCTAAATGCTTTACTAAAGGTGCATTTTTATACAATCCGAAGGTACAGACTTGAATGTAGTCTATGTAATCAAAATTGTTGATAACAAATTGTCTTGTTAAATCCAAATCCTCAATCGTTTCTTGAGGAAAATCTACCATTATCCAGCAAAAATTACAAAACCCCGCTTGAGATGCCTTTTTTAATATTTCGGCATTTGTTTTTGAATTTGTACCCTTTTTGTAGAGTTTCAAAATTCTGTCCGAACCGCTCTCAACTCCCCACAGTGCAACTCTGTAACCGGAGTTGTACATTTGTTTTAAAAGTTGTTCATCAAATTCCGGTTCTAATCTTAAAAATGATGACCATTGAAGTTTTAAATTATTCTCTAAAATTTTTTTTGACAGTTCTCTTGCAACTTCCGGATGTATTGCTGAATCCGTAAAATAAAACTTACTAACATTATATTTATCAATGTTTTCTTTAATTTCTTCAATTAAATCATCGACTTTTTTTTGTTTATATGTTGAACCGTCAACGTAAAGGCAAAACTCGCACCTGTTCCAGTAGCAACTCCGAGATCCCTCAAGATTAATTATGCTTTGCGGTAAAAAATATTTTGAAAAATCAATGCCCTCATAATTTGGTTTATAAAATTTAAATCCTCCCTCATGTTTATAGGTAACATCGTTTACAGTTATATTATCATTATTTTCTTCCGTAAAGTACGCGACATTTAAGGTCGAATTTTCTTGTTTTGCCTTGTTTATTACAAACTTATTTGCAGGTTTATCATACCAAATTAAACTTGGAATATTTTCAAATTTTTCATTTTGTGCAAGCAGTTTAAACGCAGTTTCACCCTCGCCATAAATCAAGGCATCAAAACAATCGTTAAAATACTGTTTATTTAAAATCCTGTTTCCGAGGTGAAAAATTTCAGAACCCCCAAAAATTATTTTTGATGTAATGTTTTGTTTGATTTTTTTTGCAAAAAGTTTTGACCACAAAAATTGTTCGGGACAATTCGTTGAAAACCCAATTAAATCGGGATTAAAGTTTACAATTTTTTGATATATGTTGTTTAGTTCCCAATCGTGGAAGAGTCCATATTGCGGCGGAATTTTTTCTGAGGGAGAATTATAACTGTTGTTAAAAATTCGACTAATCAAACTTCTTAACATCGAGTAATAGCGTTGGAGATTAATATTTGAATCTTGTAGTTCTTTTAATGTTTTTTGCGGATTTGGATTTTTGTCGTAAAATGGTTTTAAGTACTGTTTATGAGCGTAAAACATTTCTATATAATACTTTAGATAATTTATCAAAAACGGGTTTTGTTCTTTTTGTAAACACTGTTTGAAAAATTCGATTTTATTTTCAAAGTGAACAAAAAATTCTTTACTCGCAACGAAGTTCATAAACATGGAATTTCCATCAAGAATTTCCACATCATGTCCCTGACTTTTAAGCATTCCTGAAAGCAAAGGAATTCCAAGCGTCATTGTTAAGTTTATATCCCATATCGGAGGAAAAATAAATAAAACTTTCAATTCGAACCTCTTTCTCGGATGAATTTTAACATATATTTGAAATAAAGTCTATCAAATATAAAAACAAAATTTTACTCCACCCGTACGCAAACGTCCTCGCGATAAACAGCACCGCTCACATTTAAAACGAAATCTCAACGTTTCCGTTTGTAATTGCTCGCCTCTCTCTTCGTTCGTGCCTCTGCTCGGGATGGCTAAGTCTCTTGAAAATCTAATCCTCTTCGGATTGATTTTCTACGTTCCTGTCGCCGACAGGGTCACACACATCGCGTTTTATCGGTTGGATTTGCTCCACGCTCCACAGACTCGGGTTATAAGTCCTACGGACTTATCTACCCTCGCTGTTTCGCTATCCGGACTCGCTCACTTCGTTCGACTCCGTCCGTACGCAAATCCAAAAAAAACGTCACTTAATGTGACGTAAAATTTTTGTAATTATGGGAATAAGGTAGGGTATTTTTTAAAACTTTTTCCTATCCATGCCTCAACAACTTTCAGGCTACGGATTTATCTTTACCGTTTTCCGCTTAATTTTTTTACAAAACAACCAAATGTATTAAACCATGCGACCCTTATATTAAAGCCCAATTTAATACATTTGTCATATCCACTATCAAATCATAATCAATGATTTACTCCTAACCCAATTAGCTTTTTACCATTACCGAAAACTACTTACCCGCAAGCTCTATGCACTAACCATTACTTTGCATTTCCCGGAACCCCGTTCCGACGCCCTTCTCGATTTTCGCTTTCTCCGTTTCCTTACATTTTTACTATCGACATACTTAATCCAAAACTTTAATTTTTTGATATTGTTTGTTACAAAACTTAACAAATCGACAAAATAAATGAACAATTTAAAAACTTTCCTCGTTATAATTTATGTGAAAGGTGAAAAAATGACAGAACTATCAACTTTATTAAAAGAAGCAAAACCGCTATATTTTGAAAAAAAACGTTCTAAACAAAAATTGCAAAGAGCATGTTTGTCAATTTTTATACTTTTTACGGTTTTAGCAAGCGGGTACGGCGGATATACTATCAGATCCCTTTCTTCTTCAGGGTATATTGCGGAAACTAACTCCGTCAGCACAACTATCTCTGACAGTTTATATCCGACGGATGATTATGGTTTAATTACGGTGGCATATTGAAATATATAATCGAAAACTATAAATACAATGTTCAAAATATAATTAAGAGAATGACAGGAAAATACAATGAAGATTTGGAACAAGAAGTCTACATCAAAACCTGGCAAAATCTTAAAAAATATGAAGAACAAAACAAATTCAAATCATGGTTGAATGTACTTACATACAACCTGTGCAGGGATTATCTAAAATCCTCTGCTATGAAAAATCAAAAAAAAATGACAGGTGAAGAACTTGGAGAAAACGAATGTGACAACAGAATAACAGCCGAACAAATTTTGGAAAGCAAACAGCGCAGGAAAAGAATTCTTAAAGAAGTAAATCGTTTGCCTAAAAAATTAAAAGAAGTTATTATTTACCATGAATTTGAAGAAAAAAGTTATGATGACATAGCCATGATTTTAAATATCCCTGCAGGAACCGTAAAATCACGTTTACACAACGCAAAAGAACTATTGCAAATAGCGTTAAAAGACATGTTACAAGAGTAAAAAAGGAGAATCGCTTATGAACAAAAAACTTTTATCAACAGCAATTTGTGCAACAATGTTGGCAGTAGCGGCAAATTCCGCTTACGCTCAAATGCCTCCGCCGCCTCAAAACGGTTTTAATGGCGGACATAAAGGACCTCATCACGAAATGGTTTCTCCTCAAGAACGTCAACAAAAAATTGCTGAGTTTGAAAAACGCTTAAATCTTACTGAAGAACAAAAAGCAAAAATAGAAAAGAACAGAGAAGCAAGCAAAAAGAAACTTGATGCTATTAACAAAAAAGAAGAAAAATTAAGGCAAGAAAAACGTGCTATTCTTGAACAAAACAAAAAAGATTTTGAAAGCATCTTGAATGATGACCAAAAAGCAGAATTAAAGAAAATCGAACAAGAAAGATTTGAAAAAATGAAAGCAAAACGTCAGGAATTTGAAGCAAAACGAAAAGAATTTGAGGCAAAAAAACAACAAACTCAGCAAACAAAACCAACAACAAAAAAATCTAACTAACCCGATTTAGATGACCGAAAGGCAACTAAAAAGAGCGTGGCAACCCTATTTTATACTTCTAGGGTTGCCACGTCGTATTATATAATTTAGCCGCATGACTAATTGCTTGGTTTTTACTTTCTCTGTATTTTCTTTTGTAGATAATAAAATAAAAAAAAGGACTAGGTCATGCTTTATAATTCTGATTGGTACAATAGTTTAATAAAACCCGTATTTGCGCCTCCGAATTGGCTCTTTGCACCTGTTTGGACAGCACTTTACATACTGATTGCCGTTTCCTTAATTATATTTTTGTTCAAAAAAACAGACAAATCTAAAAACAGAGGTTATTTGTATTTCGCTCTTCAGTTAATTTTAAATTTACTTTGGACGCCTGTATTTTTCGGATTGCAAAATATTCCGCTTGCTTTGATTGTCCTTTTATTTTTAAATATCTTCATCTTTTTGACAATCAAACAATTTTATTCAATATCAAAAATATCATCTTTACTTTTGATTCCTTATTTTTTGTGGACAATTTTTGCAATGTGTTTAAATATCGGATATTTGGTTTTAAACTAAATTCCGTTATTAATTACCCCATGCTTTTACGGTAATTGTTTGAAATCCCAAAATATTTTCTCTGTAGACATCGTATCCTGCAAGAGATTTAATTCCGCCGTTTTTCATTGCTGTTCTTACGGAGCAATCTCCTGTTGTTACAATAAACCAAATATTTTTGCATGATGCGGTTCCTTGTTTTGTAGCAACAGCCGCAGTGTATCCTCCGCCCGGAGTTGTTGTTCCGTTGTAGATAAACCCGCCTAAAAATTCAGCGTTTGCGCTCATTGCCGTTAATACCAAAACAGAAAGGGTTAATAATAATTTTTTCATCTTCATACTCCTTTTTAGCTACATTGATTAAATCATAAAATAGTCTGTATATCCAGGGGGTTTACATAAAACTTAATATATATTATAATCAAAACCGTAGTAATAGAAAAGGAGAAAAACATGGAAAAATTTGTTTGTACAGTATGCCAATACACTTATGATCCGGCAGAAAATGACAACGTAAAATTCGAAGATTTGCCTGAAGATTATGTATGTCCTTTGTGCGGTGTAGGCAAAGATATGTTTGAAAAAGCCGAATAACTAAATAAGAATTTAAGAGGATAACTGTTATAAACTTTAGAGTTATCCTCTTGTTTTGTCTGATTTAAAATAAAAATTTATTTACAATATAAAAAAAATATTAAAGTTTTTTCAAAACATGCCGATATATATCATGTAGGTAAGACACACAGTTTGATTAAGGAGTATGTAATGAGAAACGACGAAAGACTAATGGACATTGATTTTGTAGATATGGATTTAATGTCACACTTAGTTTCCGATTTATTCAACGGTATTATTGACGAAATCAAAGCAAAACAAGAATCATAAGGTCTGAGACAGTTAGATTTTTCCGATACAGATATATTCTATATCCTGAAGATTTAACTGTTTCTTGTCGTATTGGTTTCTTCCGTCAATGATAACAGGAGTTTTCATCGCATCTTTAATTTTATCTAAATTAGGATGTTTAAACTCGTTCCATTCCGTTAAAAGTAAAAGTGCATCTGCCCCACGTAACGCGTCGTAAGCGTTTTCGGAATAGGTAATTGTATCTCCGAAAATCGGTCTTGCAGTTTCAAATGCTTTTGGATCGAACGCTTGGACTTTTGCGCCCATTGAAAGCAATCTGTTAATTATAGTGATTGACGGAGCTTCTCTCAAATCGTTTGTTTTCGGCTTAAAAGATAATCCCCAAACGGCAAATGTCATGCCGTTAAGGTCTGTGCCGAAACGTTTAATAATTTTATTAATAAATATTTCTCTTTGTTTTTTGTTAGTCTCATCGGCAGATTTTATAATTTGCGGATAATATCCGTTTTCTTCTGCGGTTTTAATTAGTGCTTTTACATCTTTAGGGAAACAGCTTCCGCCATATCCAAGCCCCGGATAAAGGAATTTTGAGCCTATTCTTGAATCTGTACAAAGCCCTTTTCTAACCATTTCGATATCTGCGCCAACTGCCTCACAAATGTTTGCAATTTCGTTTATGTAAGAAATTTTCACTGCCAAAAACGAGTTTGCGGCATATTTTGCCATTTCAGCAGAGCGAACATCCATAATCAAAACAGGGTTGCCTGTTTTCATAAATGGAGCATATATTTCTTTCATAATATTTGTTGCGCGTTTAGAATTTGAGCCGATAATAATTCTGTCGGGTCTTAAAAAGTCCTCAACAGCGGCACCTTGCTTTAAAAATTCAGGGTTTGAAATTACGTCAAATTCAAAATTTGTTTGTTTTGAAATAATTTCTTTAACTCTGTCGGCAGTTCCGACAGGAACGGTGGATTTGTCAACAATAACCTTATATCCGTTAACGCTTTTTCCGATTTGCTCAGCAACGGCCCATACAGCGCTTAAATCTGCTCTTCCGTTTTCATCCTGCGGTGTTCCGACGGCAATTACGCAAACGGTTGAAGATTTAACCGCACTATCCAAATCCGTTGTAAAACTAAGTCTTTCTTCACTGACATTATTTACAATTAACTCTTCCAAACCTGGCTCGTAAATAGGAATAATACCTTTTTCCAATTTGGCGATTTTTTCTTCATCTTTGTCTACGCAGATAACGTCATGCCCCATATCGGCAAAGCATGTTCCTGCGACCAAACCTACATAACCCGTTCCTATTACGCTGATTTTCATTGTTTTCCCCTTTTCATAATATATTTTTTTATATTATACTACGAAAATATTCAATGGTTTTTTGAATACCAAATTCAAAATCAATTTTTGGTTCCCAGTTTAATTTTTGTTTTGCAAGAGAAATATCAGGTTTTCTTTTTATAGGATCATCTTGCGGTAGCGGCATAAACGTAATTTTTGATTTAGAGTTTGTCATTTCAATTATTTTTTGAGCAAAATCAAGGATACTTCTTTCGCTCGGATTGCCTAAATTAACGGGTCCAATAAATTTCTTTTTATTGTTCATCATTTTAACCATTCCGTCAATCAAATCGGAAACGTAGCAGAAGGAGCGAGTTTGGGAGCCATCACCATAGATAGTAATATCTTTGCCCTGAATTGCTTGAATTATGAAATTGGAAACTACTCTTCCGTCGTTAATATCCATGTGCGGGCCGTATGTATTAAAAATACGAATAATTCTTATATCGGTATCAAACATTCTGTGATAATCGGACATAAGAGTTTCGGCGCCGCGTTTACCCTCGTCGTAGCAACTTCTGACACCGATTGGATTAACATGTCCCCAATAGGATTCGTTTTGCGGATGGACTTGAGGGTCTCCGTAGACTTCACTTGTTGAGGCTTGCAATATTGTTGCTCCGTTTTCGTTTGCAAGTTCAAGCATGTTCAAAATCCCTATGGTTGAAGTTTTAAAGGTTTTAATAGGATTAAATTGGTAATGCGGCGGGCTTGCAGGGCATGCGAGGTTATATATTTGGTCAACCTCTGCGTGAAACGGTTCAATAATATCGTGTTCAATAAATTTAAAATTTTTATTTTGGAAAAGATGTCGAATATTTGCGAAATTTCCTGTTACAAGGTTATCAAGACAAATGACTTTGTTATTTTCTTTTACAAGCTTTTCGCACAAATGGCTTCCGATGAAACCTGCTCCGCCTGTTACTAATATTTTTTTCATAAATAAAACCCTCTTTTCTTTATTATATCAAAGATTTTAAAAATATATCAAGTCATGATATATTATGTTTGTAAAAAAGATGTTTAAGGATATTAACATGTATCAAAATCAATTTATTAATTGGGGTATTATTATTCATATATTTTTTGAAAAGAAAAAATATAAAAATATATAAATTTTGTAAAAATATTTCAAAATAGGGATTGAAAAAAATACGACATGGTTTATAATAAAGGTGTAGGGAGGAGTCCAAAGACTCCTTGCTCAATCCCTACATTAAGTTAGTAATAACTGTCAAAAGCTGTCCGAGGATACTAAGGACAGCTTTTATTATCACTAAAACTTGCCGTTTTGTCATGCTTTCACCCCCTTTGTACACCTTTGCTCAACAGAAGTTTGTCGTGTATATTTAGGGAATAATTGCACCAAGGAAATGAGTTGTCCCTACAGAAATTTTAATATTTTATATTTTCATAAAATAAACCCTCTTTTCTTTTATTATATCAGAAAGAGGGTTTTTGTGTTATTTAATTAATCATTTTTATTAATCAAGGTAGTCCATATTGTCATTAAAAAGAATATATCCAAAGCAAGAATTACCCATGTGATCTTTTTCTTTATGACAACTTGTTCCTGTGTCTTGAACCTTAGAACCGTTAGGGAATAATCTAAATTCAAAATAATCTATGCCTGTAACATTTGGACCTTTTTCACCGTTTGTATCAATACCCATGGTTCCACATGGGGTTTCGTTTGAACATCCGCTCGGATTATTCCATATTGTAGCGGGAGAACCGTTTGCAAGTTGAATTTTCACTATTGCGGGATTTGTAAAGTAGTTGCCGGCATTTCCGTTATAATAATGATACCGTTCTGTACTCATACCGCATAAGTTTTCAGTTGCACCGCAAACTTCCGATGTTTTTAAATAGTCTATAATGTATTTATAACCGACCCAGTCGGTTGCGTTTAAATTGTATTTTGTATATTCTTCAGGATTGGTTGAGTAAACATCTTGATTTGTTACACCTTGCCATTTATCCATAGTTCCGTATTCAGCTTCTGCAAGTTTTATTGCATTTGTTGCGTTCGCATAAAAACTCTTAACTTTTGCAATGGTGTCACGTCTGTTAAGATTTTGCATGAGTGTAGGAATTGTTAAAGCGGCGACAACACCGATAATACCGAGGGTGATTAGGACTTCTGCAAGGGTGAAGCCCCTCATCCGCCCTTCGGGCACCTTCTCCCTTAGGGAGAAGGACAATTCAGTGTCCCCTGCGTCCAATGCGGAATTGGAACTCCATCCGTCACCCTGAACTTGGTTCAGGGTCTGGTATTATTGGATTTTGGATAAATTTAATGGAAAATAATATATAAATTAATCATAAAACAAA
>JAFUZZ010000088.1 GCA_017476325.1 bacterium
AACTGTACGGCATACGATAACGGACAATGTTCACAATGCGAGAACGGGTATCAAAACAACGGAACGAGTTGCAGGGATATTCGAGAAAACACGTGTGATACCTACAGTGGTACTACGTGCACGAAGTGTACAACAGAAAACTTGCTTGTGGATAACGAGTGTATAAGTAAGTCGTCTTTACACTGCCAGACATCGGACGGGGTAAGCTGCACGGAGTGTAACAGCGATTATCACGATGAAAACGGAACGTGTGCGAAAGGTTACGTTGAAAACTGTTCTGTTTATGACGGGGAAAAGTGTCAAAAGTGTAACAATTCATTAGTACCAAATGGGTATACAAATCAATGTGTTGAGGGCATGGTTCTTTCTGATGGTACTAATGCCGTAAAATTGGGTGACAAATATGTTTATTTCCCTGATAAATATACAAAGACTAACTATAGTTCCCTCACCGAAAGTTGTGATACAAAGGATATGAGAATAGCAACACGCGCTGAATTACAAACCCTTGCCCAAAATTATTCTTCTGAAATTCCTTCCGGCTGGTATTATTCATCGAGTGATGTTGACGGATTCGTAGGAACTTATAAATGGCAAGTTTATTTTGCATCTGAATGTTATTATGATACATGGGGTGGTGCTAATACATACAGATGCCCCGGAAGTTACGAAACCGCGACGTTTTCGGATGAATCTGCTGACGGAGCAATTTGTGTAAATAAATAAAGGGGTGTCAATTGAACTGAACCCTAAAAACTAGACAAAGAAAAAAGTCGGTTTTAGGGTTTTAGTTCAATGCATGTCCAACCTTTTTTTAAAACTCTTCGCACAATATTTCGAAATATTTTTGTTCGTGTTCGCAAGTCGGACAAATTTTCGGAGCCTCTTTCGAAGATATTATCCGTCCGCAGTTTCGGCAAATCCACTTAACCTCAAATTCTTTTTTAAAAACACTATTATTTTGAAGATTTTTTAATAGTTTTTGATATCGTTCTTCGTGGTGTTTTTCCGCTTCCGCAACTTGTCTGAATACGTTTGCGGCTTTTGAGTTTCCCTCTTGCTCTGCAGTTTTTGCGGCATTAATATATAAATTTGACCACTCATCATGCTCGCCCTCTATTGCTGATTTAAGATTTTCTTCCGTGGTTCCGAGTTCAAAAGGATAATTTGACTCAACAGTGTAATTCCCCTTTTTTATAAGTTTATAAAACATCTCGGCATGCTCTTTTTCGTTTTGAGCGGTTTCTAAAAATATTGCACTAATTTGTTCGTATCCATCTTTTTTGGCAACAGAGGCAAAATATGTGTAACGGTTTCTCGCCTGTGATTCGCCGGCAAATGCGTTAACCAAATTTTGTGTTGTTTTATCCATAATCCAATCTCCTTTGTGTTGAAGATTAAATCAAAAGGTAAAATTTTACATTATGCTGCTGTCTAATGTTTAGTTTAGGCTTACGGTTAGCGCATTTGAAAGTGCAATTCCTCCTTTTTGCGCAGGATGATTCATTATCTGTCCGTTGATATATAATACGCTGGAACCCCCGCCATCAAGGTTTATTGCCTCATAGCAGCCTATGCTTTTCATAAATAATGCAAGTTCTCTTAAACTCATGCCAACAGAGGCTTGTTCTCTGCCGTCAACTGTTACAAGCACTAAATTGTTATCAGGAGTGTAGCCGATGGCTGTTCTTGGGTTTCTTCCCGTAATTGACGGAAGTTTTTCTTCCTTTACGTCAATAAAAATTTCTCCCATTTTTATTAAATACGGCCCGCCGCTTATAATATGGTTAACACTTTCCCAACCCGGAATTGTCGTTATGTTTGTTTTGACCTTGTCTCCGATTTTGAGATTTTTTAATTTTTCGGCAGGTCCCGAAATAACATATCCGTTTTGCGGAATTTGAAGTGAGGATGTTGATATGTCTGTAATTTTGTTGTCTTGAACGGCAATTTGTTTTCCGTATTTAGGTGTTGGCGCAGATTTTTCGCCCCATTTCGGTGTGTACATTAACATATATGTTGACAGCATGCGCGGTTGATTAATGTTATCAATTTTGATTTTTTCTTTTCCCGTAATTAAGCTTGCGTTTAATTGAACCCTTGCAGTTTCGAAACGGTTGTCAAAAATTCCGAGTGCAACTCTGTCATATATAGGTCCGGTTTGAATTTCTTTATCTATCATTAACGTGCCTAAAGGAACCCCTGTTTGCGGTTTGAAAAAAGTTCCGTTAATTGCAATGATAGAATTATTTTTCTTTGCAATTCTTGAAATCCCTGATTTGCTGTTTAATTTATTTGAGGCAAGAACAGGTGTAATTTTTAAATCGGGGTTTAATGTCCTGTTAATTTCCACAACATTAATTTTTACGGGTCTGCCGTTGTAAACTCTCGTTAATCTTATATGCTTTATTCCTACTTCTACATCTTTTATAACACCGTTTTTATATCGTTGTTTAACGCTTTGATTGAATTTTTTTGACTCTTCTTCTTTGTCAACGGCATTACTGATTGATTGTTCAATAATGGCGGAATTAATAATAGGTGTGACCGTGTTTGCGATTAAAACCCTTTCGCGCGCAAGTAATGTATTTGAAGAATAAAAACACAAAATAGCGATTATTACCGCGTTTACTACGTTCAGGGTAAATTTGTAGTGTTTTTTTGTTTCATTAAAAATAGTATCCATAGCTCTTCACCATTTTCGGATACCTTTTTTTTGAAAGAGTGGGAGGGGGCTTGGGAACTCTACGGTTGTTCCTTTGTTTCAACAACGCTATCCTAAAAACGCCGTTCGTTTGGTGTAACCCCTTGAGGTAACACTCTCAAGATTGAAACCTTTTCATGCTTTGTTTCATATCTCTACCATGATTATAACACTATTTGGTGTATTTCTCAATAGTTTAAGTGTAAAAATTTACAAAAATAAATAGTGTATTTATCACATTATAATTGAATTATAAAAATATTAAGTGTATAAATATCAATTATTAGTGTTTGAACACGTTTAATTCGTTAAATTTGAATACCGGTTTTTCGCAAATATTATCGTCTATTCTTCGAGCCAAAATTGCTCCGACGAGGGCTTCAAGTTGCGCCATCGGAACCATGTTTGACGGCAAATTATTAAATCCGTACATCATTTTCAATGTTATTTGCAAGAATTTACAATCTGCCGGGGAGCGGTCTTTAAGATGTGAAACTAGCCCGAAAGCCTGACGGGCAAGGTAAATATCGTATCTGCTTATGCTAATCCCTTGATTTTTTAATGATGAAAATAATTCGCATCCTCGATGTGAAAATCTTTGGGTCCAATTCTCACGATTTAATATATTTGTATTTGAATTTACAAGATGGTAAAACTTTGACATAAGGCGCCATTTCCCGTTAATAAGCGTGTTATCATGGGGAATTGAAACGCATATTTGAGAATCTTTTAGCGATGAAAAATTCTCAAAGAAAAATTGGACATCGTTCATCGTGTAGAGTTTGTCCATAAATATTATTTCGTTGTTTCTGTCCAAGATTGTGACTCCTGAATCAACAGAGGATGTTGGTGCCAGAGTCAGCCCGATAAAGTAATTTTTCATAATTAATAAATTTTTGTTAGAATGAACGGTTCATCTTCCGTAACAAGAATTGAGTGTTCGAAGTGTGCGGACGGTTTTTTGTCGCGAGTGGTAACAGTCCAGCCGTCTTGTTGCAAATCAACTTCATCCACACCGAGATTAAGCATTGGTTCAATAGCGATTGTCATATTTGGCTTGAGAACTGTTTTTTGATATCCTGTTTTGTAATTAAACACAAAAGGATCTTCGTGCATAACGTGTCCTACACCATGACCGCCGTATTCTCTTACTATTCCTAAATTTTCGCGGTTGGCAACTTTTTCAATGGCTTCACCTACATCATCGAGAATATTATTCGGACGCATTTTGGAAATTCCGGCATATAGTGCCTCTTCTGTAGCTTTCAGGAGTCGTTTTTTTTCGTCGTCGATTTCTCCAACGGCATAAGTCCACGCTCCGTCACCGACGAGTCCTCCATAAGTTGCGCCAACGTCAATGCTGACTATGTCGCCTTCTTTGAGAATTACATTTTCAAGCGGAAAACCGTGGACAACCTGTTCGTTTACCGATGCGCAAATTGTTGCGGGAAAACCGTTATAGCCTAAAAAAGTCGGAATTGCCTTGTTTTTTTTGATTATATCCGCTGCAACGTTATCCAAATATTTTGTTGTAATGCCCGGTTCTATAACTTTTTTCATTTCTTGGTGAACGAGGGCGACAATGTATCCTGCGTGTTTAATTCTTTTTATATCTTCTCTGGATTTTTTAGTAATCATAAAAGTTAACTCCTTTTAGTCCATGATTTCACCGCTGAAAAGTTGTTTTACCATCAAAACTTGACTTGACGGAATTACGACTTCCTTTGGTTGTTCTTTTGTATTTTTAATTTCTTTCTGTTTTTCAAGTTCTTCAAGTTCTTTCGCTATTTCGGGATTTTCCTCGACTGCTTGAGGTTTTGTAACGTGTTTTGGTTCGGATTTTGGTGCGGATTTAGAAACTATTTGTTTATTTTTTTTTTCTGTTTCGGTCGCCATTTCTGCCGCAGACAGAACTTTTATTGTCACTTCAACCGATTTTCCGAAAATCTTTTTTGCACCTTCCGCTATTGCTGTCTTTTTGGCATCGCTTGATACCATTTTGCTTATAACTTCTTTGCATCCGATAATAATTTGATTTTCCGATATTTCAATAGGAACACAGTGTTGAGTCAAAATAGAAACAGTAGGTGTACTTGAGATATTTTGAAGTAACTGACCCCATAAACTTACATCGGAAGAGTTTGAAGATGTTGTATCAGAAACTTGGTTAACGACTTCTTGCTTTGGCTCGGAAATCGGTTTGGATTCAGGCGGCAAAACAGGTTTTTGCGAAGTTTGCTGAGGAATTTTAACTTCGTGTTTTACTGTTTCGCTAACCGCAGGTTCGGGTTTGGTTAATTGAACGGTTGGTTTTTGAATTTCTAAAATTTGACGCGGTTGAACATTTCCGCTTTCAAGTTTTGAAATTCTGTCTTGAAGTTCTATAAGTTTTGTATTTTCGCACAAATTTGCGATGTCAATTATTGCAACCTCAAGCCATAGTTGGAGATTTGTGCTTGTTTTAAATTCTTTGATATAGTAAGTTGTTTTTTCTATTAAAAAAGTAACTTGATGATTTTCAATTTCGTGTTTTTGGAGTTTTGAAATTTGACTCTCGTTCAGTTGTGTAAGTTCAAGTAAAAGTTCTTTGTTTGAAGTATTTTTTGCGATTAACAGATTTTTCAAATATCCCAGCAGGTTAGTAAGAATTTGAACCGCTTCATTGCCTGCGTTGTAGATTTTTTCAATAAATTCTATGGAGGCTTGAATATCAGAGTTTTCTATTTTTGTAAACAATTCATCCAAAACTTCGAAAGACAAACGTCCGAGAAGTGAGTTTATATCGTCAACGGTAATTTTTTTGTTTAATACGCTCACCTGATCTAAAAGAGAGAGTGCGTCGCGCATTCCGCCGGAAGAAGTTTTTGCTATTGTTCTGAGGGCGTCATCTTCAATGTCGATTTTTTCTTTTTCGCAAATTTCTTTCAGGTGGTTAAAAATATCTTCAGAAGAAATTCGCCTAAAATCAAAGCGTTGACAACGGCTGACAATGGTATCAAGGACTTTTTGAATTTCCGTAGTTGCAAGAATAAATATAACATTTTCGGGAGGTTCTTCCAAGGTTTTTAAAAGCGTATTAAACGCTTCTTTTGTAAGCATGTGAACTTCGTCGATGATGTATATTTTAAACCTGCCGTTTACGGGGACGTATTGTACCTTTTCAAGAATATTTCTTGCATCGTCAACGGAACGGTTGCTTGCGGCGTCAATTTCAATAACATCAATAGGATTTGAATTTTTTATATCAAGACAACTTGGACACTCTTCACATGGGACAAGAGTTATTCCTTTCTGACAGTTTAGAGATTTTGCAAGAATTCGTGCCGTGGATGTTTTTCCCGTTCCTCGCGGGCCCGTAAACAAATATGCGTGAGAAATTTTACCAAGTTCGACAGCACTTTTAAGGGCATGTTTTATATGTTCCTGTCCTACAATTTCCTGCAAATTTTTTGGTCTGTATTTACGATAAAGCGGTAGATATGACATTTATAAATTTTCTCACCTGTTCCTGATATAATTATTATACCAAAAAGGAACGATAATGGAAACAATAAAACCAAAAAAATTAAAAAAAGGCGATACGATAGGTATTATTTCTCTTTCGGGCGCTGTTAAACCTGAACAGGTACAAAAAATTTACAATACGCAAAATTTTTTTGAAGAAAAGGGATATAAAACAGTATTGTCCGCAAATATCTTTGACCGAAAACGCTACCTTGCAGGAGAAGATGAAAAAAAAGCCGATTGCCTAAAAGAATTTTTTAAAAATCCCGAAATCAACGCAATACTCTGTTCTCGCGGCGGTTATGGTGCAATAAGAGTTATTAACAAAATTGATTACGAGGTTATTAAGAAAAATCCGAAAATTTTTGCGGGATATTCGGATACGACCGCTTATTCAACAATGATTTTGAAACGCGCGGGGGTAATAAATTTTTCTGCGCCCATGGCATGTTCTGATTTTGGTGAGGATGACATTTCCGATTTTACGGTACAAAGTTTTTTTGAAACTCTATCTGATACAAAAGCTTTAGAAATTAAACCCGCGACCCCCGAAGTTTACTATGACGGCAATGAGCAAGGTGTACTGTGGGGCGGTAATCTTGCGACTGTTGTTTCGCTTTGCGGACAGGATTTTATACCTGATGAAAAATTCCTTTTTTTTGCGGAAGATTTAAACGAGGATGTTTACAAAATAGATAAAATGTTCCGTCAATTATTGAATATTAAACAGTTTAAGGAAAATCTCGCAGGGATTGTGCTTGGAGAATTTTTGGACGTTTCAAGTGAAAAATATTTGCAAGAATTATTTTATGAACTTGGTGAAGAAATTAAAAAGCCTGTTGTCGGCGGGTTTAAGATTTCTCATGATCGGGATAAAATTACCGTTCCGATTGGAGCATGGGCAAATTTAGACGGGGAAAAGCTTTCAATAGATTCCTATTTAGAGGATTAATTTTGTAACATTTCTTAATTATTTTAAAATTTCAGGCAATTATTTTTTTGTTTTGAGTTTAAACGGATATGAAAATTCAAAATAATATTAATCTTTTTGCTAAAAATTATAGCCGGGACAAAATTACAAAAGGAAACAACAAAAATCAACCCAAATCAATATCGGCATCTGTGTATAATTCGACCTGTCCGGTCGGCGCAAATTACTACATCCCGTCGTTTGGTTTAAGAAATCCGGAAAAAGCTCTAAAACGTGCGGAAATGTTGAAAGACAAGTATGCTCAAAAAGGGGTTTCGTATCTTTTGCCAAACGAAACTTGGAGTGATAAGCGATTATTTAAAACTTTAGAGCGCGTTGGAAATAAATTTGACGAACTGGCGAAAAATAACGATCTGTCCGCAAAGACACTAAATGGAGTATTGTCCGTTGTTTTGCCCGTGGCGATTGCTGATAAGATAAAGGTTAAAAATTTCTCTGAACTGGGTATGGACTTACACCGAGACGGTTTCAGCAGAGAGCATGTTTTATCTATACTGGGCACCTATGGAGGTTTAACGCGCTCAAACAAAGACGAATCTTCAATTTATTTACCTATAGAAAGAGATTCAAAGACATTTGAGGGTAAACTAAATTTAAAAAGTACATTTTTACATGAATTTAAGCATGCTTTGACAAATAAATGTACAAATATTTTTGCCAGTGATAATTATGGCAGAAAGGCATTGGAGCAAAAAACAATGCTTGATGAAACCATGTTTTATAATGATATGTTCATGCAATTTGAGCAAATTTTTCAAACTCTTGCTGACGGATGTCCCGTAAAATTAAACAAACATTTTTTAGTAAATACGGCAACAAATACAAAAACAGACAGGGTTTATGATTCGGAAGAAGATATTTTGGATGATATGGATAAAGAAATAAAAACCATTATTAAAGATAAGATTAACGAAACAAAAACCGGAAAATATGCAATAGTAAAGCTATTAGATTACGGGTATATTGATGAAAAATCTTTGAAAAACTTAGTTCCGAACCTTGTTTTAACAGACGAGGCGATGGATAAAATTTGTCAAAACAATCCGAAATCAACAAAACAGATAAAAAATATTGTAAAACAATATATGTTACCTGATGATGCGTTTACGAGCAAAACATTTTGGCAATTTATGCAGCACAGGGCAATGGATGAACGTCAGGCATACACGACAGATAAGGAGTTACGAGAAGTTTACGGCAGCAAGAAACAACCCGTTGATTATGAACTTCAGTCTTTAATGTATGGGGAAATGGAAAAATTTTTCCGTACAAAAGTTAAGAACTCTTAAAATGGGACTTGAAGTTTTTGAGACATGGGTTATCTATAATGAAAATAGAGATTATTTAAAATGTAACGACCTATCTTGGGACGGAAAAACTAAATGTGATTAATTTAATTTCTAAATTTTAAAATCGAGGGCATTAAATAACGTCCTCGATTTTTTACGTCTATTTACTAATTAACAAATTTTAACAAACTTATTTCCTTGAGTGATGTACAATATTGTTAAAGAAAAGAGGAGAAAAGTATGAAAAAATTTTTAATTGGTCTGATTGCACTGTTAACAGCGTCGTTGATGCAAGTTAGTGCGGTACAAACAAGTTTTCCTGACGTTCCGTCAGACCATTGGGCATCTGCTCAAATCAAAGAATTATCCGAAAAGAGTGTTGTTGTAGGATATCCTGACGGTACGTTCAAACCTGATGATAATGTTACAAGAGCCGAATTTGCGTCTATGGCGATTTGGGCTTTGGGTCAGGAACACACAAAAGTTATCCAACCTGTTAATTTTACTGACATTGACAGAGATTTTTGGGCTTATGATATGATTCAAAGAGCGTTGTATTTTGAATTGATTTCATGTCCCGAAAGCGGAAAACCGTTCAGACCGGATGATCCCGTATCTCATGAAGAGGCTGTTACCGTAATTGTTAATGCGTTAACAACCGGTGAAATTACTGCTCAAAGAGCAAAAGAAGTTCTTTATAAATATCAGGATGTAAATTCTCTTTCTCCTGAATTCCTTATCGCCGCTGGTAAGGCAGAAATCTTGGATATGAACGTTCATATTCCAAATACTGTTTATAAACTTAATCCCAAAACTCCTGCTACAAGGGCGGAAATTACAGTTTTGTTAAAAAATATGATGGAACAGGCAAAACTTAATCCAAACAGAAAACTTGCGGAAGCAATGCGTAAAAAAACAGGTACGGGTTATGTTATTCCGAAAACAACCGTTAAAGGCTCTTTCGGTATAATTCCTGCAGGTTCTGTAATTCCGATTACTGTTTCAAGTCCTGTTAGTTCTCAAACTGCAGAACGCGGACAAATCGTTATGGCAAGAGTGCCTATGAACTGTATTACTCCTGAAAAATATATTTTGATTTATCAAGATACCGATTTGCAAGGCAGGGTTAAAAATGTTGAAATAGGTAAATGGTTTGTAAGAAACGGCGTTTTGGAATTTTCTAACGAAACAATGACAACACTTAATGACCAAAGAGTTGTACTCTTAGGTGACGGTAATGTCGTTGTTAACAAAAATTGGTTTATGAAGTTTATCAGAAAAGTTTTCAAAGGCGAAAAACTGAATGTAAAACCGGGTGATGTTGTTATGATTAAACTAACTCAACCTCTAAAAATTGATTTGACTAACGGTTGGATTATAGAATAGTCTAAAAATCAAACAAGCGGGGCATTTCAAATTCGTATTTTACGCGTTAAATAAGTTACTATTGAGGCAAAGTTATTATGTATAATAAAAAATCATTAAAAGCAGAAGAATTCATTGACAATGAAGAAGTTTTAAGAACATTGGATTATGCGGAACAAAACAAAAACAATTTGGAATTTATTAATGAAATTTTAGAAAAGGCTCGTCCTGTAAAGACAGGCAGGGAGACTCATTGCAAAGGTTTAACGCACGAAGAGGCAAGTATTTTGCTGGCATGCGAAGATAAAGAGGTTTTAAAAAAAATCTACTCTATTGCCGAAGAGATTAAACACGCGTTTTATGGTGAACGAATTGTCATATTTGCTCCGCTTTACCTTTCCAATTATTGTGTTAACGGATGTATTTATTGTCCTTATCATCATCAGAATAAACACATTCCACGAAAAAAACTTACTCAGGAAGAAGTAAAAGCCGAGGTTATTGCTCTTCAGGATATGGGACATAAGCGACTTGCGATTGAGTCCGGAGAAGATCCTGTCAACAATCCGATTGAGTATATTTTGGAATGTATTAATACAATTTATTCGATTAAACACAAAAACGGAGCAATAAGACGTGTCAATGTTAATATTGCGGCAACTACGGTTGAGAATTATAAAAAATTAAAAGATGCGGGAATAGGAACCTACATTCTTTTCCAAGAAACATACCATAAAGAATCTTATGAACAATTACACCCGACAGGACCAAAACATAACTATGCCTACCATACAGAGGCAATGGACAGAGCGATGGAGGCAGGAATAGACGATGTCGGTTTGGGAGTTTTGTTTGGTCTGGAGCGTTATAAATACGAGTTTGCGGCATTATTAATGCATGCTGAACATTTAGAGGCTGTTCATGGTGTCGGTCCACATACGATATCCGTCCCTCGGGTTAAGAAAGCCGATGACATCGACCCTGCTAAGTTTGACAACGGAATTGATGATGAAACGTTTGCCAAAATTGTTGCTTTGACAAGAATTGCGGTGCCTTATACGGGAATTATTATTTCAACACGCGAGTCTCAATCCGTGAGAGAAAAGTTACTTAAATTAGGTGTTTCACAGGTTTCTGGAGCATCAAGAACATCTGTCGGCGGATATACTGAAGAAGAAAGACCAGTTGATACCGAACAATTTGATGTTTCGGACCAAAGGACATTGGATGAAGTTGTGCGGTGGCTTTTGCAATTAGGACACATTCCGTCTTTCTGCACGGCATGTTACAGAGAGGGCAGAACCGGTGACAGGTTTATGTCTTTGTGTAAAACAGGACAAATTCAAAACTGTTGCCAACCAAATGCGTTAATTACTCTAAAAGAATTTTTGACGGATTACGCCACGGAAGAAACTAAAAAAATTGGCGAAGAATTTATATTAAAGGAAATTGATAAAATCGAAAACGAGTCACTAAAAAAAATCCTGATTGGAAACTTAAAAGAAATTGAACAAGGCAAACGCGATTTTAGGTTTTAGAAAAAGCCCGGTCCCTGAGGGACTGCAATAGGATGTGTCCCGAGAAAAGTTTGTTATTTTTTAAGCAAATATTGGTTCCTGACTAAAGTAGTCTAATATGTATTGGAACCGGCAAATAGGGGTTGAAGTTTTTTAAGACATGATGTATAATGACAATGTAATTAATAAATTGGAGGATAATTTTATGAACAACTTTTTCACCCGACTAGGGGGGGGGGGCGTTAGGTTCCAAAGGTAGTGACGACGTGGATTTAGGTTCTCAGAATTGTGGGGCACTAGGTTCCAATCTTAGTAAAGACGCGGATTTAGGTCTTAAAAATTTTAACGGGGCGTCAAAAGCCCGTCATTTAAAGTCCACATTG